>JAMFRX010000600.1 GCA_026224995.1 Puia dinghuensis | reverse complement strand
GCTCCGGGTCATCGGGGACAGCGTGTATAGGCAAGGGCTGGTGGAGGCAGGATCTCAGAATGTGCTGCGCTTCGATGCGGCGGCCATTGCGGGCCAATATTATTCTTGTTATCAAAAGCTAAATGCGTAGAACAATATGTGCGGAATAGCGGGCATCCTTGACTTCCATGCGACTCAGGCAGAACAGGCGCCGCTCCGGCGCATGACGGATGCCATGTGCCACCGGGGACCCGATGACACGAGCTTCTTTACGGAAGGCCCCGTAGCGCTGGGTCACCTCAGGTTGTCGATAATCGATCTCTCAGCCGTATCCAACCAGCCTTTCCGGGACAACAGCGGGCGCTATACTCTGGTGTACAATGGAGAGATGTACAACTATAAAGAAGTGAAGGCGGGACTGTCCGGCTATGATTTCCATACGAGCGGCGATACAGAGGTGCTGATCGCTGCCTATGCGAAGCTGGGGCCGGCCTGCCTGAAGCTGTTCCGGGGCATGTTCGCTTTCGCCATCTGGGATAATGTGGAAAGGGAATTGTTCATCGCCCGGGACAGGCTGGGGGTGAAGCCGCTCTATTATTACCTCGACGGCGAGCGCTGCATCTTCGCCTCGGAGGTTCGGGCCATCCTGGCCACGGGCTATACCCGGCGAAAGGTGAACCCGGAAGCGCTAAAGGATTATCTGAGCTACCAGTCTATCGGCTATCCGCATTCGATAATCCAGGGCATCGACCAGCTGGAAGCCGGCGCCTGGATGAAGATAAAAGACGGCCGCATTACCAAAGAGGTCTATTGGGACGTCACAAACATCGCGGATGTTGCGGAGACCAGGGCAGGCATCGGGCCCGGCGATCCTAAAAAGATCCAGGGCAGGATCAGGGAGCTGATGCTGCAGTCGATAGAACGGAGGCTGGTGAGCGACGTGCCGGTAGGCGCCTTTTTGTCCGGCGGCATCGACAGCAGCGCCGTAGTGGGGCTGATGGCCGAAGCCAGCAGCGCGAAGCCCAATACCTTTACTATCTCGTTCGAGGAAAAAGAATACGACGAGTCGCCGTATGCCGACCTCATCGCAAAGAAATTCCAGACCAACCATACCTCCATCCTCCTGAAGCCGACTGTCTTCCTGGATCAGCTGCAGGAGGGGCTCGATGCCATGGACATACCGAGCGGCGACGGCATCAATACCTATGTGGTTTCCAAGGCCATTGCGGAAAAGGGCATGCGGGTAGCGCTGTCAGGGGTGGGCGGCGACGAGCTGTTCGCCGGCTATCCTTTCTTTTCCAGCTATCTTAAGCTGCGGAAGAACGGCTGGTGGTGGAACCTGCCGGCGGGGCTCAGGGGTGGGATGGCCGATTTGCTGCTTGGGAAAGCGCCTTCGGTCGGGAAGAAGGACCGGATGCGGCAGCTGCTGCGCGCACCGTCCTGCGGGATAGACGAGCTGTACCCGATATTCCGGCAGATCCTTACCCCGGCGGAGATCGGCAGGATCACCACATTGGGGGGTAAGGACTTTGGCGCCTTTGACACCGCCCTGCAACGTGAGCTGAGAGGAAAGAAGGATAAGCTGCGGGCGCTTCCCTTGCTTAGCCAGGTATCGGCGGCCGAATACCTGGGCTATACCCAGCACACGCTGCTCAAGGACACCGACCAGATGAGCATGGCCGTGTCGCTGGAGGTGAGGGAACCCTTTTTCGACCAGGATCTGATAGAATATGTACTGGCGATACCCGATGAATATAAAAAACCGGTTTATCCGAAGAGCCTGCTGGTGGAGTCGTTGAAGCCCTTGCTGCCGGATGAGATCGTCTTCCGGAAGAAGCAGGGATTCGTGTTTCCCTGGGACCAATGGCTGCGGAAAGACCTCCATGACTTTTGCGACGGTCACATGAAGCGCATGGCTGCACGCCCCTTTATCAATGGGGAAGGGCTGCTGCGCTACTGGCAGGCTTTCCTCGACGGCGACAAGGGGATCAGGTGGCCCGAGATATGGCTATTCGTAGTGTTGGAATACTGGCTCGAAAAGAACAATGTCGAATAAAAAAAAGATACTCCTGTTTACCGACTGGTACGAGCCGGGCTATAAGGCCGGCGGGCCTATACGGTCCTGCAAGAACTTTGTATCGGTCATGCAGGATAGCTTCCGCATTTTTATCCTCACCAGCGACCGCGACCTTGGCGATATTGCTCCTTATCCGGGTATCGAGACCGATGGCTGGACGGTGGAGGGCGCAGACCTGCAAATCTGGTATGCCGGTCCGGGCCGGCTGAAGGCTTCGGCCATAGCCCGGATCGTAAAGGAGATCAGGCCGGACTTCGTATACCTCAACAGCATGTATTCCTGGAGCTTTACCATCCTTCCGCTTTGGGTGAGGTTGAAGAGCAGGCTGCCTGGCAAGTGGGTCCTGGCGCCCCGGGGTATGCTGCAGCAGGGGGCCATGCAGTTCAAGTCGGTAAAAAAGAAAGTCTTTCTCGCTTTGTTCAAGGGGATGGGCCTTACCCGGCGGCTGGCCTTCCAGGCTACGGATAGCCAGGAGCAGGAGGATATCCGGCGTTATTTCCCGGCCGGCCAGGTGGTAGTCCTGCCCAATTTTCCGATGGGCGAACCCGTACCCTGGCGCTCCGTCCGAAAGAAGCCGGGCACGCTGTCCTGCGTGTTCATCAGCCGGCTGGCGCCAAAGAAGAACCTGCTCTGGCTGCTGACCGCTTTGCGGCAATGGCCGGCAGACGCCACCCTGCGGCTCATTCTGCGCGGAGAGATGGAAGACAGGGATTATTGGGAAAAATGCCTCTTCGTCATCGGGACACTGCCCGCGACCGTGACAGTGCAGATGGAAGGGCCCGTTGCCCATGAAGAAGTGATACAAGTCTTGCAGCAGCAGCATATCTTCGTCCTGCCGACCCTTGGGGAGAATTTCGGGCATGCTATCTTTGAGGCGTTATTGGCGGGGAAGCCTGTGGTGATCAGCGACAAGACGCCCTGGTCCAATCTCGAGGTAAAACAGGTTGGTTTTGACCTGCCGCTGGAACCTGCAGCCTTTCTTGAGGCGCTGCGGAAATATGCGGCGATGGACCAGTCACTGTATGATCAATGGTCGCGATCCGCTTGGGCCTATGCCAAGGGCATACAGGAAAACAGCAAGCTTAAGGAAGACTACAAAAAATTATTGTTCTCATGACCGGGCAAGTAGCCAACGATAGCTATAATAACGACTGGTACAAGAAGCAGATCGGCGCTTCCAAGGTAAAACAGATCATGTGGTACCTGACCAATGGCCTCTTTTTTATCAACCCGCTGAACCCTTCTTCCGGATTGAAGCGGGCCTTGCTCCGTCTCTTCGGCGCGGAGATCGGACCCGGTGTCATGCTGAAGCCTGGCATCAATATCAAATATCCCTGGAAGCTGAGCATCGGCGACCATGCCTGGATTGGCGAGCGGGTATGGATCGACAACCTGGGCGCTGTGCGGATAGGCAAGAATGTTTGCATCTCCCAGGGGGCGCTTCTGCTGACGGGCAATCACGACTATACCAGTCCCAGCTTTAATCTCATAGTAAAGGAGATCGTGCTGGGAGACGGTGCCTGGGTCGGCGCCCGGTCGGTGGTATGTCCCGGGGTGACCTGCGGCTCGCATGCCGTGCTGTCGGCTGGTTCGGTGGCTACCGGCGATCTGGAACCTTATAAGATCTACCAGGGCAATCCTGCCTGTATCGTCCGGGAAAGAAAAATCAGTACATGAAGATCGCGATCATCACGGCTACCTACAACAGCGAGGCTACCATCAGGGATACCCTTACCAGCATCGGGGAGCAGGATCATCCGAATATAGAGCATATCATCGTCGACGGCGGGTCGAAAGACGATACCCTGGATATTGTCGCCTCCTTCCCGCATGTGGCCAAGCTCATCTCGGGGAAGGACGACGGCATCTACGACGCGATGAACAAAGGTATCGGTGTCGCAACCGGCGAAGTCATCGGCATCCTGAACTCGGATGATATCTATGCCGACAGCGCCGTGCTGTCCGATGTGGCGGCCGCATTCGCCGACCCGGCCGTGATGACGGTTTATGCCGACCTGCAATACGTGGATGCCGGCGACCTGCAAAAGGTCCGGCGGACCTGGATCTCCGGCTCTTTTAAACCAAAGAACTTTTACTACGGCTGGATGCCCCCCCACCCCACCTTCTTCGTCCGCAAGGAAGTCTATGGCCGGGCCGGGCTATTCAATCTCAGCCTGCGGTCGGCCGCCGACTATGAGCTCATGCTCCGCATCCTGCTGAGGCTGGGCGAGCCCACGCATTATATCCCCCGCGTTCTCGTGAAGATGCGGGCAGGGGGAATGAGCAACGCTTCCGTGTTCAACCGCCTCAGGGGCAATCAAGAGGACCGGCTGGCATGGAAGTTGAACAGGTTACGTCCTTATTGGTTTACCTTGTACCTGAAACCCTTGCGAAAGATCCATCAATTTATCATCAAATAAGCAGACTAATGGCTAAGACGGCTTTAATAACGGGTGTCACCGGACAGGATGGCGCCTATTTGAGTGAGCTATTGTTAAAGAAAGGATATATTGTACACGGCATCAAGAGGCGGAGCTCGCTGATCAATACAGACAGGATCGATCATCTTTACCAGGACCCACATGAGGTAAATGTTCAATATCACCTGCATTATGGGGACCTCACGGATTCTACCAATCTGATACGCATCATCCAGGAGACGCAGCCGGATGAGATCTACAATCTGGCCGCCATGAGCCATGTAGCCGTGAGCTTCGAAGAGCCCGAATACACTGCCAATGCCGACGGCATCGGTACCCTACGCATCCTGGAGGCGGTACGCCTCCTGGGTCTGATAAAAAAAACCAGGGTCTACCAGGCTTCTACATCGGAGCTGTATGGCCTGGTGCAGGCCGTTCCGCAAAGCGAGACGACGCCTTTCTACCCGCGGAGCCCCTATGCGGTGGCGAAGCTATACGCCTACTGGATCACTGTTAATTATAGGGAAGCCTACGGCATGTACGCCACCAACGGCATTCTCTTCAATCATGAGTCGCCGCTCCGGGGCGAGACCTTTGTCACCCGTAAGATCACCCGCGGGGTAGCCAAGATCGGTCTTGGGCTACAGGACAAGATCTACCTGGGCAATCTGGACGCCCGGCGCGACTGGGGTCATGCGAAGGACTATGTGGAGGCGATGTGGCGTATCCTGCAGCAGCCCGAGCCGGAGGACTATGTCATTGCTACCGGCGTGACCACTCCCGTCCGCGACTTCGTGCGTATGGCTTTTGCGGAGCTGGGGATTGAGCTGGAATTCCATGGGAAGGAAGACAAGGAAGTAGGTATAGTCGCCGCCAGCACCAACCCGGATTTCGTTGTCCCGGCAGGGAAGGAGGTGGTGGCCGTGGACGCCCGATATTACAGACCCACGGAGGTGGACCTGCTGATAGGCGACGCCTCCAAGGCGCAGCAAAAGCTGGGCTGGAAACCCAACTATACCCTGGCAATGCTTGTTAAGGAAATGATGGATTCCGACGTTCAGCTCTTCCGGAAAGAAACGATACTCAAGGACTCTGGATTTTATGTCAAGAATCAGTTTGAATAATATGGAAAAAAACGACAAGATATACATTGCCGGACATCGCGGGATGGTCGGATCGGCTATTCTGCGCAAATTGAAGGCGGAGGGTTTTAACAATTTTGTGACCCGTACTTCCGCAGAGCTCGACCTGAAGAGCCAGGCGGCAGCTCAGGCTTTTTTCGAGAAAGAAAGACCCGACTATGTTTTTCTCGCCGCCGCGAAGGTGGGGGGTATTATGGCCAACAATATTTACCGGGGAGAGTTTCTGTACGATAACCTGATGATCCAGAACAATACCATCGATGCGGCCTACCGTTCCGGCGTCAAAAAGCTTATGTTCCTGGGCTCCTCCTGTATCTATCCCAAGCTGGCTCCCCAGCCATTGAAGGAAGAGTACCTGCTCACCGGGCTGCTGGAAGAGACGAACGAGCCGTATGCTATCGCCAAGATCGCGGGTATCAAGCTATGCGATGCCTACCGCAGCCAGTATGGATGTAATTTCATCTCCGTGATGCCTACCAATCTCTATGGCCCGAACGACAACTACGATCTGAATACCTCCCATGTCCTGCCGGCGCTGATCCGGAAATTTCATGAAGCCAAGGTGAATTCGGCCCCGGCCGTAACGATCTGGGGTTCGGGTAAGCCGCGCCGGGAATTCCTGCACGCGGATGATCTGGCGGATGCCTGCTTCTACCTGATGCAAAACTATAATGAGCCTGGCCTGGTGAACATCGGTACCGGCGAGGACCTCGAGATCGGGGAGCTGGCCCTTCTTATAAAGGAGATCGTCGGCTACAAAGGCGAGATCAGACATGACACGGGCAAGCCCGATGGCACGCCCAGGAAGCTTATGGATGTCTCCAAGCTGCATGGTTTCGGCTGGAAGGCTTCCATTCCCCTTGAGCAAGGCCTTCGGCTGGTATACGAAGAGTTTAAAAAGCAACCTTAAACCCCCATTGCCGTGTTCTCGTTCTTCAAGAAGAAACCCTCACCGGCAGGAAGCCTGGAAAGCCTGTCCTGCGATATGCATTCGCACTTTATTCCGGGGATCGACGACGGGGCGAAAGACCTGGAGGGTTCGCTTCGCCTGATAAGGGGCCTGGTGGAGCTGGGCTATAAGAAGATCATCACTACCCCGCACATCAACGGAGAGCTATTTCCCAATACCCCGGAGATCATTAATGCCGGGCGAGCCGTAGTAGAGGAAGAGCTGCGCCGCCAGCAGCTGGAGGTGGAATTCCGGGCGGCTGCGGAATACCTGCTGGACGATCATTTCACGGAGACCCTCTCTGCCGGCGGATCATTCCTTACCCTCAAGGATAACCTGATCCTCGTGGAGCTCTCCTTCGCGGTGCCGGCCATCAACCTCCGGACGATCCTCTTCGATCTGCAGGTCAAGGGTTACCAGCCCATCCTCGCACACCCGGAACGTTACCTGTATTTCGGCGCCAACAAGGGCTGGTACGATCAGCTCCGGGATACCGGCTGCCTGTTTCAGCTGAACCTCCTCAGTTTCACCGGCCACTATGGCCCGGAAGCCTTGCAATTAGCCAACTACCTCATTAAGAAGAAATACGTGGAATACCTGGGCACGGACATGCACCACGAACGGCATCTACATCTCCTGGAGTCGTCACCAGCCGTCTTTAAGACGGTAGCGAAATTGGTGGACACTGGGCTGATCAGGAATGCCCAGCTGTAAACAACCTCGGGTATGGCCGCTTGCACCAACAGGTTACTTCGATCTGCGGCTGACAGATTTACTGCCAAATTCCCCACCCGAAAAACTGCCTTTCTGGCACTTTTTTGGGCAGGCCCCTTTTTTGCATGAGAATAGGAAAATGAATAACAGTATGGCACACGTATCAACAGGCAGGAAAGCACAACGAATTGGTTATCTGAACGCTGTAGTTTTAACTAAACCACAGGTCACATAATTGCGAATCGCTGTCCTTTAAGATTTAAATTTGAATAGCATTTATTAAACAATTTTAACTCATGGCTACAGTAGAATTCAACCAGCTTCTGGTCAGTAACGCAGAGTTCTTAAAGCCGTTCGCTATCACGTTAACCCGTGATTCTGAAGCAGCAAAAGACCTTTTTCAGGAAACCCTGTTCCGGGCCCTGGCCAACAAGGATAAATACAATGTAGGTACAAATATTAAAGCCTGGCTTTATACCATAATGCGGAACATTTTCATCAATAATTACCGCAGAAAAGCCAAGCAGAATACCATTTTTGACAGTACCCCCAACGAATTTCTGCTGAACTCGGCACAAATGGCGATTCCCGGTTCCGTAGAAAGCAATCTTCGGGTCAAGGACATTCAGGCGGCCGTTCACAAGCTGCCGGAGATCTTCCGCAATCCCTTTTTGCTCTATTTCGATGGCTTCAAATACCATGAGATAGCAGAAATG
>JAMFRX010000599.1 GCA_026224995.1 Puia dinghuensis | reverse complement strand
TCCTGCTACTGGTCGGACTGGCGGCCGCCATCGCCCTCCCCCTGGCAGGCGTCGGCGCCAGCCGCTGGCTGAATTCCTACGCCTATCACGCAGGATTGTCACCCTGGATCTTCGCCGGACCGCTGGCCTTCATCGTAGTCCTTACCCTGGCCGTTACCAGCTACCGCATCCTAAGCGCGGCGAGAGCCAACCCGGTGACAAGCCTGCGCTACGACTAATTGTGATTGGGTAAAGAGAATGAGAAAGTAGTGCCGATGCCCTGCTCGCTGGCAAAAAGCAGCGAACCGCCGTTCTGCTCTACGAGGTCCCTGCAGATCAGTAGCCCGAGCCCCGATCCCGCCTCCTTATTGGTGCCGAGTGAAGTATAATAGCCCTCCCCGAACAGCAAGGGCTGCTTGTTCGGTGGAATGCCGACGCCAGTGTCTTCCACAATCACCTTTACATATTCACCCGCCGCATGGCATGTAACGGTTACAGTCCCACCCGAAGGCGTAAATTTTATCGCGTTGCCCACCAGGTTACGCAACACAATCGATATCGAGCTCTCGTCCGCAAAGGCACAACAATCAGCCGGCACCTCATTCACGAGAAGCACATTTTTACTACTCGCCGTCCTGTCCAGGAATTTCAGGGTTTGTTGGGTCAGCCTGGCAATTGAAATGCTGTTCGCATTCAATGCCGTTTCCTTGATCTGGCTCCTGGCCCAGGCAAGCAGGTTGTCCAAAAGCTCGCTGGTCTGCTCCATATTCCCGAGCAGATTGGGCAAAAACTCGCTGAATTCCTCATAGGTCAAACCCGCATTATTCATTTCCCGGAGCAACAGGATTATCGATGCTATAGGCGACCGCAGGTCATGCGAGATCACGGAAAAGACCTTGTCCTTGACGGCATTCAACCGCTTGAGCTCCTCCTTTTTGTCTCGAATGGACTTCTCGAACTTCCAGACTTCGAATTTTATAAAATAAAGCGCAATAAAGATAAACAACAGCCCGAAACTGTAATCGATAACGGAAAGCCCGGCTTCCACCGGGGGCATATCGGGGGACCGCAAAACAGGCAGCCAGAAGTGCATCACCAGGAAACAACCGACGATCCAGACAAAGGCAGACAGGATCTGCCAGCGGCGATGCAGGAAAAAAAAGATAAACAGCATATATAGGAACAAAAAGATCTCCAGCGCCCCGTCGCCACTAAAAAAAGCCATGACTACAAGAACGGGAGGAAAGAAAATAAAAGATACCGCTATTGCCGTTTGATAATACCGCCAGATCATACAAGTGGCCATGAATCCGCAGATCAGCAGCGGCAGCCCGTTAATGGCCAGCACCATGCCGGGATAGGGCTTTGCGGACCCCAGCCACAGGTAAGACAACCTTAGCAGCGTAATCACCAAACCCGCAAGATTACAGCTATTGAAGACCTTGGCCCGGCGACGCTCATATGGAGTTAGCTCGTCGGAAATCCCGAGGTTCAATAACCCAAGAAATAGATTCATAAATTGAATAAAGCCAGAGTAAAAGATATCAATGCGGATGATGTTCTATATGCATCTGATATTCAGCCATTTGTAAAGGTAGGCAAAAGGATTCAGTCTGTCGACGCGAATTTGTTCCCCGGCTCATGCCTCGGTCACCGGCACAGAATGTACCGCGGCAGCCATCTCCCTGATCAGATTGGGATCTTTTTCTATGGCATTGCCCACCACTATGACATCCGCCCCCGCCTTGCAGTTGCGGTAGGCCTTTTCCGGATCACGAATGCCGCCGCCTACTACCAGCGGGACCTCTATATGCCCGGCGACACAGGCGATCATCTCCTCCCGTATGGGATGACGGGCGCCACTGCCCGCATCCATATAAATGAGCTTCATGCCCAACATTTCACCAGCCATGGCCGTACAAAGCGCAATCTCATTCTTGTCGGCAGGAATAGGGCTCGCATTGCTGATATAGGAGACAGTCGTCGGCGCACCTCCATCTATGACCATATAACCCGTGGAAATGATCTCCAGCCCGCTCTTCCGGACGGCAGGAGCGCTGATAACATGCGCACCGATCAGCAGCTCGGGATTGCGCCCAGAGATCAACGACAAATAAAGCAGACCATCCGCATAACGCGATACCTGCGATGGCGTGCCTGGAAAAAGAATGACGGGAATAGAGCAGTTGGCGCGAATATGCTGCACCACCTCGTCCAGATGATTGGAGATGACCAGGCTTCCGCCGACGAATAAATAGTCTACACCGGCACTGATGGCCAGACTCGTCAGCTCCTCGATCTTCTCATCATTCACATTGTCCGGATCGATCAATACGGCGAAGGACCGTTGCCCCTTTCTTTTTTTCCCCAACAAATTTTCGTAGATCAATTGCTTCATTCGCTTAATGTAAAATTGCGAAAAGTTTTCGGCTTTTAAGGGGGTATTGGACGAAAATAACACATATATTGGATTTATGCAACCACTCGAAGTCATTAACAACGAACAACGACAACAATTTCAGGTTATAATACAGGGAGAGACGGCTTTTATGGAATATCGCTTCAAAGATGGTGTCATCGTCCTTATGCATACGGAAGTTCCCGAACAATTGTCCGGACGGGGCATCGGTACGGCTCTCGTAGAATTCGCATTCGACTTCGCACTTAAACATAATTTCCCGGTTAAGATTTATTGCCCCTTCGTACTCACCTGGCTGAAACGGCATCCCGAAAGGGCTAGTCAACTTGTTAAATAATTATGCACACTTATGGGGAAAAAAGGCACGAGGAAATATCAAAATGAAAAAATACTTTCGTTAACCCCATACCCGCCGCAAAAACTATTCTCAAAACACTTTCAAAAAATACTTAAGGACCTGACTTATGGCAACGAAAAAGCAATCTGTGAACGGCTTGCAGTTCCCCCGCCGCTTCACTAAAGAAGATACCAGCGTATATGACCAGTTTGCCTACGATTATCGTACCTCGGTTATCCGGAACCCCAGCGGCGAAGTGGTCTTCGAAATGAACAATGTCGAGGTTCCCGCCCGATGGTCGCAGATCGCTACAGATATCCTTGCCCAAAAATATTTTCGCAAAGCAGGCGTGCCACAGCCCGACGGCTCCCTCGGCCGCGAGACGTCCATTAAGCAGGTCGCCCACCGCATGGCCAATTGCTGGCGGGTATGGGGCGATCGCTATGGCTATTTCGCTTCCCCGAAAGATGCCCAGGTCTTCTACGACGAGCTGGTCTACAGCATCCTCGATCAGGCCTGTGTGCCTAACTCGCCCCAATGGTTCAACAGCGGCCTGCATGAAAGCTACGGCATCACGGGAAAGCCACAGGGACATTACTTCGTAGATCCTGTGGACGGACAGCTGAAGAAATCCACCTCCGCCTACGAAAGACCTCAGCCCCATGCCTGTTTCATCCTGAGCGTTGAAGATGACCTCGTCAACGACGGCGGCCTCATGGATCTCTGGGTTCGCGAAGCACGCATCTTCAAATACGGGTCGGGAGTAGGAACCAACTTCTCCCATATCCGCGGCGAAGGCGAGAAACTCAGCGGCGGCGGCACCTCCCGCGGCTTGATGAGCTTCCTCAAGATAGGCGACCGCGCGGCAGGCGCGATCAAATCCGGCGGCACCACCCGCCGCGCCGCCAAGATGGTCTGCCTCGACCTGGATCATCCCGAAGTCATGGAATTCATCAGCTGGAAAGTAGAAGAAGAAAAAAAGGTAGCCGCGCTTATAGCTGCCGGTTACCCCAGCGACTACGAAGGGGAAGCCTATAAAACCGTCTCCGGCCAGAATTCCAACAACTCCATCCGCATCCCCAACGAATTCTTCCGCCGGCTGGAGAAGGACGAAGACTGGGAGCTCACGGCCCGCAGCGACGGCAGGGTCATGAAACGCCTCCCCGCCCGCGAAGTCTGGAACCAGATATCCTATGCCGCCTGGCGTTGCGCCGACCCGGGAACACAGTACGATACGACCATCAATGAATGGCATACCTGCCCCGCCGGCGGTCCGATTAGAGCGTCTAATCCCTGTGTCACTGCCGACACCTTTATAACAACCAACAAAGGCCTGGAGCGGATAGGCGGGCTCATCAATCAGTCCAGGGGCATTAAGAGTTTCGATGGCAAGATGCACTGGGTAGAAAATATTTTCCCTACTGGCACCAAAGAAGTGTATACCCTTCGTACCAGGTC
>JAMFRX010000598.1 GCA_026224995.1 Puia dinghuensis | reverse complement strand
GTGTTCCATCCGCCTTCGTTCCCATTGTCCCAAAAAATAATAGCAGGGTGATTGACATCGCGCTCGACCATTTCCTTGACCAGTTTTTTACCGACTACCGTATCATATTTATTTTGCCAGCCTGTCAACTCATCCAGTACGAACAAGTCCAGGGAATCGCAAACATCCAAAAAGTGCTGGTCGGCCGGATAATGGGACATTCTCACCGCATTCATATTCATTTCCTTCAGCAGGTCGACGTCCATAATGCTGATCGCTTTGCTCAGGGCACGCCCGGATTCAGGCCATTCACATAGATACCGTCATGCAGCCGCAATTCCACAGTACGAAATCCAATGCGCTGCGCGATCGAGTGAATAACATGCCCGTCCTTATCTTTTATCGAGACCGTCAGTAGGGTTTAGTGCGTCACCACGCAGACGCCATACGCGGCACTGCTGTAAGCCTTGGGCGCCAGTATTGTCACGTCGCCGTTTTTCCATTGGGCTGCTACATCGGCTGTCACGCCGCTGTTATTAGGGTCGGGATTGATCATCCCGTAGCCAGCGGTGTACACGTCGCTCCCTGACAGAGCGATGGCATTGGCGTAACCGGTGAAACCGACTCTGCCCAACCAGTTGATGGTGCCATTCTTCCAGAAACACGGCTCATATTGGCCGCCGCCGAGTTCTTCGCCCGATACATAGACATCAGTACCGGAGACGGCGATGCCCGTGGCCTGCCCAAAGGCTAGAGGAGCGTCCAATTCGACGGCCGTATTATTCTTCCAATAGACAGGCTGCGGGGATAAGTCGTGATAGCCGATAGAATCTTGAGAAGAGAATTCACTGCCGGCCGTATAGACATCGGTGCCAGAAACACAGATGGAACTGGCAATCCCTTCCATCAGCGCATAAGGGGCTGGGTAAGGCAACTTGGCCTGGACCTCGCCATTTTTCCAGTAAACAGGCTGCTGCTCGTATATCGGCTGGCCGCCCAAAAATCTGTCGGTATACAGACTGGCTCCCGCGGTATACACTTGGCCGCCAGCAACGTCGATGCCACCCAGGACAGGATGGCCGAAGTTGGCTACCTGGTCCATGTCACTGGATCCACCGTTCGGATAGAGGATCAGTACGAAGCCGGGAACCACGATGCTCGGGGGGTCCGACGGGGCACCGTAGACGGTGCCTATGAGGATGTACACCGTATCATGAATCACTTTGACACCCATGGCGGCGGTGTTGAACCCCCTGCCAACATTAAAGAATTTCCCATTGATCCAATAGCAGGCGCTGGTGTCGATCTTGCCGACCACATATACGTTTGTATCGGAGACCGCGATGCCGTAGGCAATGCCGCCTATGTTGCCGCTTGGGAGGTCAACCTCCGTCCCGTTCTTCCAGTAGCAGGCGGGGCCGGTCTGTGCACCCGAGTAGTACACTGAGCCGCAGGTATATACATCGGTTGCGCCGGTAACGGGGGGTATGCCTGTGCCCGTACTGGTAGAATCGTTTGGATTGCCAGGCGCCTTGGTGGGGCTTTTTGAGCAGGATGTGATGGTCCCGGCGACCAGGAGGCTGAAGGCAAGGAAGAAGAAAGTAGATTTCATACATGTAGCTTTGGCCAAAAGTATGGCCATGCCGGGCTACGTAGGTCGGCCATTAACCCAACGACCAAACAAACCGCCGAGGGGCCACTGCCACGCCCCTCGTCTAGTCAGACGGTCGTTCGTCGGCCGCTTATTTCAGGTTTCTTACGACGTCTTTGTAACTGCGGCCGATGGGCAGCTCGATGTCGTTGACAAAAACGGCTCTTGGAGTGATCTTTCGGATAAAATTCCGCTGCACGGCGTAGCTGCGGTGGATGCGGAGGAAGGTCTCGAAGGTCTTTTCTTTTAACAGGTTGCCGAGGCTGGAGACGACGCAATAGTCCCTGTGCACGGTGACGATCTTCGTATAGTCCCTTAAGGCCTCCAGGAAAAGGATCTCGTGGGACTTGATCCTGACCTGGTCGTGGCCCTCTTTAATGTAGACCACGTCGCCGCCCAGGCTGATCTCGAACAGCGAAGCCTTTTGCAGTAGGTCCATATATTCTTCCAGCCGGCGCATGG
The DNA here is from genome assembly GCA_026224995.1 of Puia dinghuensis. Classification (GTDB taxonomy): domain Bacteria; phylum Bacteroidota; class Bacteroidia; order Chitinophagales; family Chitinophagaceae; genus Puia; species Puia dinghuensis_A. The sequence goes on along the minus strand of JAMFRX010000598.1, from coordinate 816 downwards.
ACGACGCGAAGCGGTTGCTGTTAAGGGGTTTTTCAAGAAAGTCGAAGGCTGCCAGCTCGAAGCTTCGCACCGCATGCTCGGAATAGGCGGTAATAAAAATGCAAACCGGTACCTGCATCATCAGGCGCCGGAATTCCAGTCCATCAAGGCCGGGCAGGTCGATATCCAGCAACAGGATCTGCACGGTTTTTTGGGACAGCGCCGCCAGGGCTTCTTCTGAGGAAGCGTAGACGCCCGCGATCTGCAAAAAAGGATATTTTACCGCGAAAGAGAGGGTGGTCAGCCGGTCTACTTCATCGTCATCGACGATCACACAATTATAAGGCGATTTGAGCGGCTCCATTTGGAAACGAAGATAGGGAGAAAGGGCTTACAGGGTGAGGAGGAATTGCGTGCCCCGACCCGGCGTCGGGGATACGGTTATCATACAACCGATGGCTTTGGACAGGTCCCGGACGAGGTGCAGCCCCAGCCCCCCTTTAAGACTCGACGGCAGGGACTGGTCATACAGGGGTTGGAGCTGGGCTTCGGTGATGCCGGGTCCGTTGTCGGTAATGGATAGCACGGCTTTGCCTCCTTCTTCCCTGGCTGACCACTGAATGGATGCATGGGGCCGGCCGATCAGGCTCTTGACGGCGTTACTGGTCAAATTACGCATAACAGTCTTGAGGAAGTATTCGTCTGTGTTGAGAACCATGCCTTCAGGTGCCGCGAAACCGATCTTTAGATTGGGGGTTCCCGAAAAATGACTGCTGATATCGGCGGTGGTATTTATTATACTATTCCTAACAAGTTATACATTGGTATATCAAGCAC
>JAMFRX010000597.1 GCA_026224995.1 Puia dinghuensis | reverse complement strand
GGTGGTCGTGGCCGCCGTCCTCAAATCATTTTTCGGACAATCTTAAAAATTTCTTATGTCATCGGTTTATCATATCCATAAAGGCGTGGCCCGGCCCATCGAGTTCAAGGGCTTCCGCGCGCAGTACATCATTTACCTCGCTGTGGGCCTGGTCGCCCTGCTCATCGCTTTCGCGGTGCTGTATGTCTGCGGGCTGCCTTTCCTCGTGATCCTGCCAGTCATCGGGGGCCTGGGCACCGGGCTGTTCTGGGGCGTGGGCCGCCTGAGCCGCCGCTTCGGCGAGCACGGCCTCGGGAAATATTTCGCCAAAAAACAGGTGCCGGGCTGCCTGAAATGCCGCAGCCGGAAAGTATTTATCCAATTAAAAAATAAATAATATGATCGCTCTCGAAAAAATATTCCCCTTATTCAAAGTGGAGCACCGCTGCATCCTGAGCGCCTTTGGTGACATCACCATCGCCTACCGGTTATTGCTGCCGGAGGTCTTCACGTTGTCCGAGCGGGATTACGAAGCTTTCCATCAGGCCTGGATCAGGGCTATACGTTTATTGCCGCAGGGCTGCATTTTCCATAAATCCGACTGGTTCTATGAAGATGCCTACCGTTCCGACCCGGAAAGGGCCGGGGACAGCTTCCTGTCCCGCGCCAGCGAAACGTTCTTTAACGAGCGACCTTTCCTGAACCACCAGTGTTTTATCTTCCTGACCCAAAAACCCAAAGAACGCAAACCCGGCAGCTCGGCTTACAGCAGCCTGCTGCGCAAAAGCATCGTGCCGCAGCAAATGCTGGACAGCAGGTTGTATGAGGATTTTATGGATGCCGCCGGGCAGTTTGACCGGGTGCTGTCCGACAGCGGCTTTGTGCAGCTATTGCAGCTGACCGATGAGGAACTCGCCGGTACCGACAAAGCCGCCGGGATCATCGAGCGGTACCTGTTCCTTTTGCGCGCCGGGAGCCGGCCCTTGTTACAGGACATCCGGCTGAAGGATGACATCCGTATCGGTAAAAAACAGGTAGAGCTCTATACGCTGGCCGATGCCGAGGACCTGCCCGCGCTTTGCGGCAGTTGCGGGCGCTATGACAAGTACAGCACCGACAAGAGCAGGTTTTGTACCGGTTTTGCCAGCCCGCTGGGGACGCTATTGCCCTGTAACCATATCTATAACCAGTTTTTGTTTATCGAGGACGGTAGCAAGACCATCAAAAAGCTGGAAGCCAAAAAGCTGCGCCTGCAATCGCTCTCGGGCCATTCCCGCCAGAACGCTATCGGTATGCAGGCGGTCAATGATTTTTTGAACGAGGCCGCCGCGGACGGCAGGTTGCCGGTCAAGGCGCACTTTAATATCCTCGCCTGGTCGGATGATGAAAAGAAAGCCCAGGATTTGAAGAACCTGGTGGGTTCGGCCATGGCGCAGCTGGATGCTACTGCCCGGCAGGAGACCGACGGCGCGCCGCAGGTATGGTGGGCATCCATGCCCGGTAACGCCGCCGATTTCCCGCTGAACGATACCTTCGACACCTTCGCAGAGCAGGCCAGTTGTTTTTTTAACCTGGAGACGAACTACTTCGACAGTGTCAGCTGCTTTGGCATCCGGCTGGGCGACCGGCTGACGGGCAAGCCGGTGCATGTCGATATTTCTGACGAGCCGATGAAGCTGGGCTATATCACCAACCGCAACAAGTTCGTGCTGGGCCCATCGGGCAGCGGCAAATCTTTCTTTACCAACCACCTGGTCAGGAGCTATTACGAGCAGGGCACCCACATCGTGCTGGTAGACGTCGGCCACAGCTATAAGGGCCTTTGTGATTTGGTGAACGGTTATTACTTTACCTATTCGGAAAGCGACCCGATCCAGTTCAACCCTTTTTATTTGGCCGATGGCGATGTGCTGGACACCGAAAAGAAGGAAAGCATCAAGACGCTGCTGCTGGCGCTCTGGAAAAAGGATGATGAGCCCTACAAACGCTCGGAATATGTCGCCTTGTCCAATGCGCTGACCGGTTATTTCGACCACCTGCACCGCTTCCCGGACGTGTTCCCCTGCTTCAATACTTTTTACGAGTACCTCATGGAGCATTATTTACAGGTGCTGGAAGACGGCAAAGTAAAGGAAAAGGATTTTGACGTGGCGAATTTCCTCTATGTGCTCAATCCTTATTACCGTGGTGGCGAATTCGACTACCTGCTGAATGCGACGGAGAACCTCGACCTGCTCAACGAGCGCTTCGTGGTCTTCGAAATTGACGCCATCAAGGACCATCCTATCCTCTTTCCCGCCGTTACGCTCATTATCATGGAGGTCTTCATCTCCAAGATGCGCAAGCTGAAGGGCATCCGCAAGATGATCCTCATCGAGGAATGCTGGAAGGCCATCGCCAAGGAGGGTATGGCCGAATATATCAAGTATTTGTTCAAAACCGTCCGGAAATTTTTCGGCGAGGCGGTAGTGGTGACACAGGAGGTCGAGGATATTATTTCTTCACCCGTAGTCAAGCAGGCCATCATCAACAACAGCGACTGCAAGATCCTGCTTGACCAAAGCAAGTACCAGAACAAATTCCAGCAGATACAGGAGCTGCTGGGCCTGACCGACAAGGAAAAGGCACAGGTACTGTCCGTGAACAAAGCCAACGACCCCGCGCGCAAGTACAAAGAGGTCTTTATCAGTTTGGGCGGGCAATACTCGAAAGTCTACCGCACCGAAGTCAGCCCCGCCGAGTATTACGCCTATACGACGGAGGAAAGCGAAAAAATGAAGGTACAGGAATATGCTAAAAAATATGGCAGCCTGAAAAGGGGGATCGCCATGCTGGCGATGGAAACGCGCACGGGCAACGCACAAAAAACCAACAAACAGTAATAACTATAAAACAAAAAGCAGACCATGAGAACCCAATTTTTCCAATTCATCCTGGCGCCGCTGCTGTTACTAGCGGCTTGCGGGC
>JAMFRX010000596.1 GCA_026224995.1 Puia dinghuensis | reverse complement strand
TTCCATCAACTGCATAGAGCTGGTGTCCAATGCTGGCTCCACCGCGCTCGTCGGCGTCGTCGGCGCGGAATATATCGGGCATTTCTTTTATGCCGGCGCCGTACCCGGGATCTTTCGCGGGGGCGTTACCGCGGCCGCGGTGGTCTTCTTTTTCATTATCAACCTGCTTGGCCTCAAGATGAGCAGCCGGGTACAGAATATCCTTACGCTGATAAAGATCCTGCTGATCCTGCTCTTGCTGGCGTCTGTCTTCGGCAGCCACCCGCTCCAGGCTCCTGCCGCTGCGACGGTCATGGCGCCCGGAACACAGCTGGGATTCTTCAAGGCCCTCGGATTCGCGCTTGTAGCCGTCTCCTTCAGCTATGGCGGCTACCAGCAGACCATCAACTTCGGCGGGGACGTGAAGAATGCCGGCCGCACCACCCCGCGCGGCATCGGCTATGGAATCGCCATTATCATCACCCTCTATCTTTCCCTGAACCTTGTGTATGTGAAGGTCCTCGGGTTTCATCAGCTGCAATCGGCCGACGCCATTGCGGCCCAGCTGATGGGGCATCTTTTTGGCCCGGCAGGCGACGCCATCCTGAGATGCCTGATGTTCCTCTCCGTGCTCGCCTATGTGAACGTCTCGATGATGAGCAATCCCCGGGTGATGTTCGCCATGAGCGACGAAGGTATCCTGCCAGGGGTCTTTAAGCGGACGACGGCCCGCCATGGCGTCATCATCTGGTCGCTCACCGCCTTCGCCGCCACCATCGTCATGACATTGCTCTTCACCAGCGCGGTGGAGAAGATCATCGACTATACCATTTTTCTCGATAGCATCGCTTTCGCGACTTCCGCATCCACGATCTTCCTGCTGCGGCGCCGTAAAATGGGCGAGGACCGGGACATCTACCGGATGAAAGGCTATCCCTGGATACCAGCCTTCTTCATACTCGCCTATTTGTGCGTAACGACGAGCATCGCCATCTCCGATCCGTGGTCGGCGTTTTATTGCGTGATCATTTTCGCTGTCTTCTTTTTGCTATATTTTTTCTTGCGCCGGCTTAAACGAAACTGAACATGGACATCTCCTATATAATAAACGAATTAGGCGAGGATCGCGAGAACTATTATAATGCGGTGGCTCCTCCTATCATCCAGACCAGCAATTTCCGGGTAGAAACGGTGGATGCGCTCAAAGCCCTGTTCCAGGACGAACACAGCGGCTATCTCTATAGCCGCGGGCTCAACCCCACCGTAGAGATCCTACGCAAAAAGCTGGCTGCCCTGGATGGGGCGGAGGAGTCCCTGGTCTTCAACAGCGGGGCTTCGGCTATCTTCTGCGGGATACTGGCCAATGTGAAGGCCGGCGATCACATCGTGTCCGTGGACAAGCCCTATACCTGGGCGCAGCGGATGTTCGACGTGGTACTCCCCCGTTTCGGCGTGACGACCACTTACAGAGACGGCACCCGGATAGAGAATTTCGAGCGGGCTATCCTCCCCAATACGGCCCTTATCTACCTTGAATCACCCAATTCCTGGGACTACAAGCTGCAGGACCTGCGGGCAGTGGCCGACCTGGCCCGGTCCGAGAACATCGTCACCATAATCGACAACAGCTATTGCACTCCCCTATACCAGCAGCCCATTGCCCTGGGCATAGATATCGCTATGCAGACCGCCACAAAATACATCGGCGGTCATAGCGATACCGTAGGCGGCGTGCTCTCCGGAACGAAAGCTATGATGAAAAAGATCTTCGAAAGTGAATTCCTGAATACCGGCAGCGGCATTCAGCCCTTTAATGCCTGGCTGCTGATCCGGGGCCTGCGGACCATGCCCGCCCGGCTTGAGCGCATCGGCGCCACCACCCGCAAAGTGGCCGCCTTCCTGAAAGCCCATCGCCGGGTCGAGGGTATCCTCTTCCCTTTTGACGAGTCTTTCCCCCAATATGCGCTCGCCAGGCAGCAGATGCAAGGCGCCTGTGGTCTCCTAAGCTTCTATGTCCATGCGACCTCGCGCGAAGAGATCGTCCGCTTCTGCGAGTCCCTCAAACACATTATGATGGCTGTGAGCTGGGGCGGTCACGAATCACTGCTCCTGCCCAAATGCGCCTCCCTGGAGCCGGAACAGTTCGATCCTGCAGTGAAGGAGCACCGGATGCTGAGGCTTTATACCGGGCTGGAAGACCCCGATTATCTTATCCGCGACCTGGAACAGGCCATGCTGCTGACCTGGGGAAAATTGCAATAAATCGGTGTGCAGAAATTTGCCTTAAATTGCACCCATGAGTAACAAAAAACTGCTGCTGCTCTTAACCCTGTCCCTATTTATCTTCTTTAACGGCTACGCCCAAGACAAATGGGATCTCAAGCGATGCGTGGATTACGCTGTGGCTAACAATATCTCCGTCAAACAGGCAGATGTCCAGGCCCGTTTGTCGAAGCTTACCCTGGCCCAGAGCCAGTGGTCCCAGATCCCCACCCTGCTATTCGGCACCGGCGTGGGCCTCAACTCCGGGAATACCCTTAACCCGACTTCCTATAGCCTCAACACTTCCACGGCCTTATACAATAACTTCTCCCTTCAGAGCAATGTGACCGTTTTCAACGGTTTTTATCTGCACAATCTCATCCAGGCCAACCGATATGCCTGGCAGGCGGCGCTCACGAACTCCGAGAAGACAAAAAACGATATTACCCTCAACGTCGCCAATGCCTACCTGCAGGTGCTGCTGGCCAAGGAGCAGACCGAAGCCTCCCAGCTCCAGCTTCGCCTTTCCCAGAACCAGCTGGCGATTACCCAAAAACAAGTGAAAGCCGGTACCCTGCCGGAGCTCAACGCCGCGGAGCTGGAAGCCCAGGTGGCCCAGGACAGCGCCACCTATATCAACAGCCAGGGCAACGTCATCCAGATGGTGCTGACACTGAAGGCCTATATGGACCTCGACGCCGGCGTTCCCTTCGAAGTGTATGCTCCGCCCGTGGAAGATATCCCCATCGAAAAGCTCGCCGACCTCCAGCCGGAGTCCGTCTACTCTTTAGCGCTGGCCTACCAGCCCTTGCAGAAGATGGATGCCCTCCAGATCGAATCGGCCCGCAAGAGCATGGCGGCAAACAAGGGCGCAATGTATCCCGTGCTCTCCGTCGTGGGCCAGCTGGGGACCAACTATCTGAACCTGCCGTCGGAGCAGGTCACCTACACGCCCGGCATCGTGAATGTCGGCTATGTGGAAGGCACCAATGCCCACGTCTTCGACACCACGCTTATCCCCAGCATCAACAATGCGAAGACACCTTACTTCAAGCAGATCCACCAATACTTCAGCCAGACCCTGGGCCTCAACCTGAGCATACCTATCCTCAACAACGGGACGCTTCGGACCAATTATGCAAAGTCGAAGCTAAACCTCCGCAACCAGGAGCTGCAGCGCGACCAGGACAACCTGACCCTGAAGAACAATATCTACCAGGCCTATACGCAAGCCATCACCGCCCTGCAGAAATTCGAGGCGAATAAGATCTCCGTAGCCGCCACGGAGAAAAGCTACGATTATGCGCAAAAGCGATACAATGTCGGCATGCTGAATACGATCGACCTGCTCACCAACCAGAATAATTTTTTCAACGCCCGGGTGAATCTATTATCTTCCCAGTTCGATTATGTTTTTAAAATGAAGGTGCTGGAATATTACAAAGGACTGGGGATAAAACTGACTAAAGAATAACTTAACCATGAATAAGCCATTACTTAGTGTCATCATAGGTCTTATCGTATTGATCGTTGTCCTCGTCCTGCTCAAAAAAGCTGGCGTGCTTGGATCCGACTCCGGCATCAAAGTGTCTGCGGAGAAGGTCATCCGCCGCAATATCACGGAAGTCGTCACGGCCAGCGGCAAGGTGTATCCGGAAAAAGAGGTGAAGATCAGTCCGGACATCTCCGGTGAGGTAGTAGAGCTGAGCGTCACGCAGGAAGGCGACAGCGTACACAGGGGACAGGAGCTGGCAAAGATCTATGCCGACATCTATACCACCCAGCGCGACCAGGCCGCTGCCCAGATGAACCAGCAGCAGGCGCTCGTTTCCAATATAGCCGAAACGCTTCCCGGCCTGAAAGCCGCCATGGAGCTGGATAAGCGGGCCCTCGACCGCGAAAAGCAGCTGCTGGATCAGAAGGTCGTCTCCCTCAGCGAATACGAGACGGCCGAAAGCTCCTATAAGACGGCACAGGCCAATTATATGGCCGCCTTGCAGAGCGTTCGCGGCAACGTGGCGGGCGTAGCCAGCGCCCGGGCCAACCTGGACATCGCCGCGAAGAACCTGAGCCGTACCACCGTGATCTCCCCCATCGACGGGGTCGTGTCCCTGCTGAGCATAAAGAAAGGAGAACGGGTGGTCGGCAATTCCATGATGGCCGGCACGGAGATGATGCGGGTAGCCGATATGAGCAAGATCGAGACCATCGTAGACGTCGGCGAGAACGATATTCCCAAGGTCCAGCTGGGCGATTCCGCGCTCATCAGCGTAGATGCCTACAGCAACCGAAAATTTCGTGGCGTGGTCACACAGATAGCCAGCAGCGTCACCAACGCCGCCGGGGTCTCCACTACTACGGTGTCCACCAATGACGTGACTAACTACAAGGTTCATATCCGCCTTACGCCGGCTTCCTACAAAGACCTCGTCGACCCGGCCCGGCCCAAAAGCTTTCCCTTCCGTCCGGGCATGAGCGCCAGCGCGGATATTCAGACCCGTACCCATGCCAGCGTGCTGGCCGTACCCATTAATGCCGTAGCCGTTCGGGAAAAGAATACGGACAACGCGGTATTGGCCAATAGTGACGATGCCACCACCGACAATGCCAAGAACGATACCCACGTGCAGACCTCCGGCTCCGATGATCTCGACGAAGTCGTCTTCCTGCTGCAGGCTGGCGATACTGTCCGGAAAGTCAAAGTGCGGACGGACATCCAGGACATCAACTATATAGAGGTCGTCAATGGAATAAAGGAGGGCGATCAGGTCATCACCGGTCCGTACAGCATCGTCAGCAAAACGCTCAAAGGCGGGCAACGCGTACAGGTGGTAGCCAAAGACAAGCTATTCGAGGAAAAGAAAAACTAAGGGCATGCGTTTCGGAGTCATAGGCAGCGGCAGTTGGGCTACGGCATTGGCCAAGATCCTCACGGATAACGGCCATTCCATTAACTGGTGGTTCAGGAATGCTAACAGCATCGCGCATCTGCGGACGAGGCATCACAATCCCCAATACCTGCCTTCCGTATATTTCGATACTTCCCTGCTCACCCTGAGCGATGTGGTCCAGGATGTGGTCGCCGCCGCCGATTGCCTGGTCATGGCGGTCCCCTCGGCGTATACGGCTGCCACGCTCGAAGCCCTGGATAAGACGGCCCTGCAGGGAAAAAAGGTGCTGTCGGCCATCAAAGGCATCCTGCCCGAGCAAAACCTCCTGCTCAATGAATACCTGTTCAGGGAATTCGATTTTCCCGCCAGCGACTATTTCACCGTCATGGGTCCCTGTCATGCCGAAGAAGTAGCAGCCGAAAAGCTCTCTTATCTCACTTTTTCCGGCCAGGATGAAACCTTTACCCGGGAGCTGGCGTCTCATTTTGCGACGGAATATCTTAATACAGTGATCAACGGAGATGTATATGGGGTGCAATATGCCGCCATCCTGAAGAATATCTACGCTTTGGGCGCGGGTATCGCGCATGGGTTGGAATATGGCGATAATTTTCTGAGCGTGCTGATCGCCAACTGCGCGGATGAGATGGCCGGCTTTCTTCAGAAAGTCGGGATCCGCCATATCGAGGTGGGTGTGCATACGGAGCGGGAAGACCCTGTGGACCATAAGAAAAGTGCCAACTATGCGGCTTCCGTATACCTGGGCGACCTGCTGGTCACGTGCTACTCGCTGTATAGCCGGAACCGGACCTTCGGGAATATGATCGGCAAGGGATACTCCGTCAAGACGGCCCAGCTGGAATTGAACATGGTCGCGGAGGGGTACAATGCCAGTAAATGCATGTATTTGATAAACAAGGAGGTAAAGGCGGAGATGCCGATCGCGGGCATGATCTACCGGATTTTGTGGGAAAATGTTAAAGCGGGGCCTGGATTTAAACAAATTGAGCCGTATCTTGTCTAATATAGGAAGGGTTGCCACAAGGCGCCTGATCAATTAAAAACGATTTTATGCCTCTTTCATTTCAAGGTTTCGGTGCAATGGCCATCATCGCGATGGTGCTCATCCTGGCGGCAGCGCAGGGCATCGAGTATTTGAAGGCCCACCGCCGGCACCATTGATACCCACCGTTAAGTTATTCCCATTCTGCGTTTTTTGTTTTTTCCTACTAATCGAGTTAGTATTTGTAAATTGTGTTTAAATTAAAAGTATTGATTATGCAGGGGAAGGCGCGATCACGAAGTGCTGGATACACAAAGGAACAAATAGATAAAATTGGCAATACCATTATCTATTTTTCCATGCATATGGGTGATTTAACCAAGACTAAAATTCTTAAAATTTTATTCTTGCTAGAAGAAGCTGCCATCAAAAAGACTGGTCAGCCTTTTACCGGACTGGAGTTTCAACTTTGGAAGCTCGGGCCCGTTGCTAAAGACATCTTTATTGACTTATCATTCGACGAGTCGCCCATCCTTTTAAAGGATTATATTCAGAAAGATCCAGCAGATAATAAAATGTTCAGGGCAAGTGCGACTTTTAATGATGATGAATTCAGTGCCAACGATATTAAATTAATGGATATTATTGTTGAATTCGTCAAAAATAAACCTGCCTCGTATTTGGTGAAGCATACTCACGGAACTACATCACTATGGAGAAAATCTGCCTTGCAATATGGGGTTTTGGAGCTTCTGGAAAATGAATTGGTTAATAGTACGGATTACGAAGTGGATTTTACGTTGTTGTTTCCTGAACCTTCCTATTTAGCCGAAAGATTTGAAGATGCGAAGGAGAACTTTGAATTTATTAAGAGCTTAAAGGGATAAGTTGTTTCTTCCGGGTCAAATAATTTATTTTACCTCCTTTCTGTTTAAGAATGGAAATACTCCAAAGAGCAAGTATTTCATTGTTTTGGCCAATACCGGAAATGGACTTATAATCGCTTCACTACCAACGCGAACAAACACTGTTCCTGCTTTTATTAACAGCAATCATGGGTGCATAAATATTGACGAAAGATGCTACAATGCCTATCTTTTCGAGCAAAATAAAGTGATTGGCCAAAACGGGTTTAGCTTCGATATGACGACTTTCATATATGGAGATCAGGTAGAAGATTATGAAGTAGAATTTCTGGAGTCCAATTATATTGAGGGTGTTGATTATTTAGTTCAAGACATACTCCTTAAAGGAGAATTTGAAGCCATTATCCATTGCTTCAGGAACAGCGACAGTGTAAAATCCAAGATAAAGAAAAGGCTTTAGCGTCTACAAGAGATCGAAAAATAGATCCGA
>JAMFRX010000595.1 GCA_026224995.1 Puia dinghuensis | reverse complement strand
GGCTCACGGCTACCGTTTTCAGGGCGCCATGGGCTTCCACGATGGCGTCGTGCGCGGCGAGGGCCTCGAATTTATTGGCAGCGGTCACGAAAGGCAGGCCGGTGAGCAGGGCAATCTTCCCAGCCACCTTGACGGCATAATCTGGCGGGGTGTTGATGCCCGTCCCTACGGCGGTGCCGCCGAGGGCCAGCTCGGAGAGGTGTTCCAGGGTATTCCGGATCGCCTTGAGGCCATGGTCCAGCTGCGAGACATAGCCGCTGAACTCCTGCCCTACGGTGAGCGGCGTGGCATCCATAAAATGGGTGCGCCCGATCTTCACCACCTTCATGAACTGCTTGCTCTTGGCGGCAAGAGTATCGCGCAGTCCCTGGATGCCGGGGATGGTAGTTTCCATCAGGATCTTATAGGCGGCGATGTGCATGGCAGTAGGAAAGGTATCGTTGGAGGACTGGGACTTGTTGACGTCGTCATTAGGATGGAGGATCTTCTCCTTGTCCGTGAGCTTTCCGCCGGCGAGGACATGGCCGCGGTAAGCGATGACCTCGTTCACGTTCATATTGCTCTGGGTGCCGCTGCCGGTCTGCCAGACCACGAGGGGAAAATAGGCGTCCAGGGTGCCGGCGATGATCTCGTCGCAGACCTTGCCGATGAGGTCGGACTTTTCCTTGGAAAGGACACCCGCTTCCAGATTGGTGAGGGCCGCCGCTTTCTTGAGATAGGCGAAGGCGCGGATGATCTCCATGGGCATTTTATTGATGTCCTGGGCGATGGGGAAATTCTCTACACTCCGTTGAGTCTGAGCGCCGTAATATGCGTCGATGGGCACCTTGACCTCGCCCATGGTATCTTTTTCTATACGGTAATCCATTTTTTATTATTTTGCCTCGCAAAGATAGACCTTTCACCTTATTTTATGATCAAGAGCATAACTGCCCTCTGCCTTTTTCTGCTGGCCTGGAATTCCCCCAACCCACCAGACAAGAAGGCCATCCGCTGCTTTAGATGGACGATGAGCGTTCCTACTATCGATCCACAGGGGAAAGTACATGGCAATTTCCTTTTCATAGACAAGAAGATCTTCGTATGCGACGGTGTGCTGATGGTTCAGCGCGAGGTGCATCATGCCGAATATGTACACGACAGCCTGATCAAAGAGGAAGAGTGGCCCCTGTATTTTGTCTACCAGCAGGACAGCGCCACCGGCTTCCAATACGAGGTGCATTTTCCGGATAGCGTAAAACGTTTGTATGTCGACTCTACCAACAGGGCGGAGGGGATATCAGAACCCGGCCCGGTCGCACTGCTGGGGAAGACAGCACACCTGGTCTCGGGCAAAAAGGATAGCGCTTCGGGAGTGCTGACAGAAGCCTATACAGGACTGGGGAAAGGAGAAACCTCCGACGAGGATACCTGCTATCTTTATTTCTCGGATCGGCTGAAAGATATCCCGGCCTGTCTGACGCTCGACAGGTCTTTGGACAAGCTGCACCAGATGAGACTAGTTGAAGTAAGATGCCTCATCGCCGCCGGGTTCTCGAAGGAACAAAACCTGATGCTCGACAAGTTCGAGGTCACCTGGAAACTCGAAGAGCAGCCCTTTTTCAACCGGGACACTGCGCTGACCTATTTTACACGCTACCAGACCGACTGTCGCAAATGACGATTTTATGAGCGGCGCACGCAAAATGGAGGAAAATCCTTTGTTTTGCAGGGCTTGCATTATAAAAAAACAATACCATTATGACATTAACCAGGTTGACCCTGCTCTTTCTTATTGCCGTGGTGACGGCCTTGCCTGCAGCGCAGGCCCAAAGTGACAATTATGCCTGGAAGGAGGCGAGCTCCGGCGGCTATACCTACAAATACGTGACGAATGACCCTTTCCAGGCCAGGATCTATACGCTTTCCAATGGCCTCACGGTGATCCTGAGCCCCAACCACAAGGAGCCTCGCGTGGCAGTACGGATCGCGGTGCGCGCAGGCAGCAATACCGATCCCCGGGACCATACGGGACTCGCCCACTACCTGGAACACCTCCTCTTCAAGGGTACGGATCAGTTTGGCTCATTAAACTGGACGAAGGAGAAGCCTTATCTCGATCAGATAGACGCCTTATACGAAGAATACAATTCTACCAAGGACCCGGCACAGCGTAAACGCATTTATCATCGCATCGACAGCGTGAGCGGTGTCGCCTCGCACTATGCGATCGCCAATGAATACGACAAGATGATGGCGGATATCGGCTCCCAGGGCAGCAATGCCCATACGTCCGTGGAAGAGACGGTCTATGAAGAAGACATCCCCGCCAACGCCATGGACAAATTCCTGGCGGTACAGGCGGAAAGGTTTCGCGACCCCATCTTCCGGCTCTTCCATACCGAGCTGGAAGCCGTGTATGAAGAGAAGAACAGGGGACTGGACAACGACGGTTCCAAGGTGCAGGAAGCCATGCTCGGCAGCGTCTTCCCCACGCATAACTACGGCCAGTAGACGACCATCGGGACGGTCGCCGACCTGCGCAACCCTTCCCTCAAGGCGATAAGGGCCTATTACCATAAATTCTATGTGCCTAACAATATGGCGGTCATCATGGCGGGGGACTTCGATCCGGACGTGCTGATCAAAAAGATCGATGCCGCCTTTGCCTATATGCAGTCCAAGCCCGTGGAGCTGTACAATCCCGCACCCGAACGCGACCTTACGGCGCCGGTAGTGAAGGAAGTCTATGGCCCCAGTGCGGAGAACCTGCGCATCGGCTATCGGACCCCGGCAGTCGAAACCCGGGACGCGGTCGTGCTGGACCTGATCTCCAATATCTTCTCCAATGGCAAGGCCGGCCTCTTCGATCTCAACCTCAACAAGCTCCAGAAAGTACAGGGGGCCCAGGCCGGGCTCTACCAGTTCAAGGACTATGGCGTCCTGCTCTTCGTAGGCACGCCCAAACAGGGCCAGAGCCT
>JAMFRX010000594.1 GCA_026224995.1 Puia dinghuensis | reverse complement strand
CCGACGGCCAGGTGCTTGAAGGCCGCTTTGACCCTGGTCTGCGTTTCGGGAAAGAAAGCATTCCCTTTTATCGACCAGGCCTCGTTGCTCCGATCCCCCAGGCTAAAAAGCCCCGGCCCCTGGCTGGTGCTCTTAGCCGAATCGCTGGTATAGGCCGGAGAAGACGATTTGGCGAGCTCTCCGGTAAACAGGATATTCTTCGTGAGATGATAGTTGCCTTCTAAGGTAAGCCCCATCAAGGAAGAAGATGGCGCCTGGGCGGTGGAGGTATCGCTCGTGGAAGTATTGTAGAGCTGACGACGGCCCATGAAATAAGTGAGGACGACGCTGTTCCCGGCTTTGAGGTTCTTACCGAACCGAAAGATATTCAGGTATTGACTGGGTGCATTAGGCTGTTGCAGGAGGAAATCCCGGAACCGGTAATCGATGGCGCCGGAGGCGAAAGCATAATAGTAGGAAGGGTTGTATTCTGCCTGCACTCCATTGACGGAGATGTTCTTGGCCGACAGCTCGGAGTAGTTGACGACGGTTCGGCCGAGGTTAAAGGATTTGACCGCCATCAGCGTTTTGTAGCCTTTGGGCAAGGCAGTGTCGGCGACGCCTAAGCTGGACATTTTCTTCTGTACATCGGCGGGGTTGTTGAGGGCCTGGATATCGGCGAGCGAGCCGGACACTTCCGTGCTCGACCGCGCATGCGCCGTTACCAGCGCTTGCTGGAGGTGCGCGATCTCCGCATGAATGGAATCCGCTTTTTTTTGTGTGATCGCATAAATCGAGTCCAGATCATCTTTTTCGCCGGGCGTGTCCAGCTTAAGCACCGAGTCGGCGCCGGGGTGCTTCGGGGTTATGTTCGATTCCCGCGCCTCCACCTGATGCTGCAGGACGGCAGGGTTTTTCTCCCACTGGGAGAGTCCCTTGATCTTCTGCAAGTCATTGTTGAGGACGCGCTGCAAGCTGTCTATGAGCTTCTGAGAGGGAAGCGACTGGAGGTAGGCACGCCGTAGCTCGTCTCTCACGAGCTGATTGAATGCATTGTTATTGTAAGAGAAGCCCAGGTCAGAATAATTGCGGAACAGCGGGGAGTTGCTAAAGTGATTGGTGAGGAAGATGCGGAAAGGATATTGGCCCTTGACCAGCACATCCAGCCAGGTTTGGATCGTATGCTGATAGATGTTTTGTTCGTTATAGGGGGTATCGAGCAGGGAATAGTAATTCAGATTGTATAGCACATTGCCGTGAACTTGTAGGAAGGGCACGTGGGGCGGAGCCGCGGGAACTGGACGGGCCGTGGGCGGAGCCTTCGGGGCCGGAGCGTTGCTGGAGTCTGCCGGTAGTGGGATGAAAACAACGCCCTTGCAGGAACCATGGTCCAGTGAGGCGGCAAATTTTTGTGGGTCCGGTCGGGAAAGGCTATCGACTTTGGCCAGGCGGGGGGAGACCCTGCCGGCAGGAGCCAAGGTGTCTTTTTTGGACGAAGCCTTCGTCTTGCCCGGCTGGACATAATGGCCGGTAGTGGAAAGCGCGGAATCCTTGCTAGCCGCCAGCTTGTGCTGATAGCTGGATAAGGGCGACACCTGCGATGGCACCTGCGCAGACACGGCGATGGTGCCCGCGAGCGCGATTAACAGTATGGCGAATTGTTTTTTCAAGATCAGGCTATCTGTTTTTGATCAATTCCTTAAGCTGTTCTACCTTCGCCTGTAAGGCGGAGAGCGCTTTGTCCTGGGCTTCAAGCTTCGCGGACTGTCCGGCGATTCTCTTTTCCTGATCGATATTGTATAGTGTGAGCTCTTCGATCTTTTTCATCAGCAAGGCCTGGCTGGCGCCGACATCGAGGCCGTCCTTTTCCACAGCGGCGGCGGCGGGGATGCCCGGCAAATGGTGCTCCTTGCGGATATAGGCATCCACGTCGGCAAGCGATGGAAGATGGTATGTGCTGTCGAATACATAGTCGGGCCAGTCTTTAGTTGACAGGGTGAGCTTTTGGGCCGTGATGGGGCCGTTGACGGCAAGGGAGGATCGGATAAGGTCGTTGGCCGAGAGGGTGGAGGCGTTGCGATAGTAGATATTGCCGCTGCCATCGCTGACCAGCACCTGGGTTTGAGTATTGTCGTTGGTAAGGCCGGCGAAGCGGACGGAGCCGGTGGTATGGAGCTGGGCAGTGGGGCTGTTCACGCCTATTGCAAGACCCGTGCTGAAATAGCCTGTTCCACTAACCTGCAATGCGTTGCCGTTATCTGCAATGGGACCTCCGATCAAAATATTTCTTGTTGAATCAATCCTCATAGCCCTGCCCGAAGGGTCCGTAGTACCCACAGAGAAATCAATAATTCCGCCGGAGCTATATGCCGTCAGGCAAAGGCCGCCTTTTCCGTTGCTGTTAAAAACCGCCTGATCCGGGCCAAATATTCCAAAAGTGAAATTACTTCCAGTAAGCCCGGTTTGAGCCAGGCTCGCTACATCGTTCTTATAATCGGCGGTGGCATAGATAGTTGGAGAGGTGCCTTCAATCAACAGTCCCTGATCAAAACTATCGGTTTTTATATGTAAAGGTTCTTGTGGCGCGGTCGTTCCGATACCCATTTTGTTGTTTAACAAAAAGTTGCCTGCAGCAGTCCATTGGCCTCGCTGAATATTGTCTGTGTAAATGTCAATATTGCTGTTGTCCAGGGTGCCGAATATGCCCGTAGTGCCGAATGAATTGCCGCCTTGTAGCCATGAGTTGGTTGCCAGTTTTAAGGTATCGGCTCCAATAAGGTACATGCTATCGCTCAATTTTACCGCGCCACGTTTGAAAACGGTACGTCCCTTGCCGGTATTAAAAAGGAAGCCGGGTATACTCTGCGTGTGATTCTCGATGATCAACTCTGCAGAATCACAGCTTGTCAGTTTGACGCTATCGGCCGTAATCACATATGTTCCGGGTTTTGGTCCAGTTTGCGAAAAGCAGTTTAGACAGGTCACGCAGAGCGCGATAATTAGTGTTTGTTTCATTTATTTTTTTGTATCGGCAATAGGAATGTCAGGCGGCAATATTTTGCCGGTTATGGACAGGACAATTCATTCCTATGCAGGCTGTCAGCTAAGAGCCTGGCAAGGCAATGCCCTATAATTCAGGCGGGTCGACCGGCGCGGGCCGGGATCAGACCAACATCCGAGATCCGTAATAAGGGGGAGGTGGAAGGGCTCTATAGAAGAGGCTATGAGCTAAGCGCGGCGGCTTGCCGTTAAAAATAGGTAGCAAAGGTTTCATGTCAATTTATGGTTTGGTAATATCTGCTTACTCTGTGTACATAGGGAGAATCGGAAGGATAGGAGCAAGCTAAATATAAAATTCAAATGTACATAGTCGTGAGAACCGTGAACATTGCGCTTATTATGGTTCGGACCGCTGAAATAGGACAACCGTTTTCGACACCAGCGTGTTCACAACAAGCAGAACAAGTGTGTCGTAAATATGCATAGATGTGTAATGCCTGACTAGTATTTACACTAGGGAACTTACCTTAAAAAAAGAAAAATCGAGTGGTTTTACGCTACTGTTTTGTGGTTTTCCGAAGGCTCAAAAAAATATTTAAGCCCATTTTTGGCGGAAAAGTGAAAAGAATTTTTACTTTTGTGCAGTTCAAAGAAAACGCACTGTAATGCTACGACAAACTTCATATACGCAAATGTCCATCGGGTATAACCCGATTAAGGTATGCGTATACGCGGGGCAAAGAGTGCTGTAATGAGTTGATAAAAAACATCCAGCATATAAAAGCCCCGCAAATTTGCGGGGCTTTTTCGTTGAAAAAGGAGGTATACCATGCGATTTTATTTCAGTCAAAAGGGGAAACAACCCGCCGACGCCCAGTATGCTTATGTCAGATCTGGCCTGAATGACCCGCAAGGAGGCCTGTTCAGGGCCTTGCTGTCAGGGCCTGCTCTCGTATCGCCTGCCGGAATGGTAGCCGAAGAGCTGCTGGCCATCCGTAAGGAGATCCGGCAGAATGACCCGGAGCTCGTGGCCAAGCTGGCGATCTACCTGGGAGAGGAGCTGGATTTCCGCGACCTGGCCTTTCTGCTGACGGCGGAGCTGGCTGCTTTTTCCGGCAACGAAGAGGCGACGGGTCTCCTGGTAGCCCGTGTCGTCCGCCAGCCCATGGATATCCCGCTATGGCTGGAGCATTATTCCCGTGCTGCCGGTTCCGGGCAGAAGCCGGGTCGTGCCGTCCGGAAGCATCTGAATGGCTTGTTGAACCAGCTGGATGAATATCAGTATAGCCGCAGCAGCGGCAAATTACAGGCCGGCCTGGGCGAGGCCTTGCGGCTACTGCGTCCCAGGGCCGCGGACCGGATGAAAAAGACCCTGTTTGCCCGTATCATGCGGGACCAGCTTCCCGTACGCGCTACCTGGGAACAGGAATGGCATGCCTTGTACAAGCAACATTACGACAGCGCCGAACAGCGGCAGGTCGCGCTGCGGGATAAATGGAAGGAGGGCATCTCCAGCTTCCGCATCGGCTATACGGCGTTGCTGGGCAACCTGCCTCCGATGCTATGTGCCGGGGTCAGCGGCAAGGTACTGAAGCTGGCCGCCGAATACCTGGGAAATGCCGCCGCCGTCAGGCGCAGCGGAAGTTCTCCGCTCCGGCTGCTGGAAGTATACCGGACTTTGCTCCGCCTGGACCAGGGAGGTGCAGGCATGCTGTCCGAGGCGCTGGAACAGGCAGTGGTTCACGGCTCCTGGATGCGGTCCGGTTTCGGCAGCCAGGGGGTCTCGGTGATCGCCATGGATGTCAGCAACAGCATGAAGCGCCCGGTCCAGGGCTCCGTGGGCGCCCAACGCTTCGACGTAGCCCCCCTGCTGGCCATGTTATGGAAGAGCCGCGGCGACCGGCTCATCACGGGCATCGTCGGCAATACCTGGCGGCCGCTGGAGCTGCCGGCACCGCCTATCCTGCTGGCAACGGATGAATTCCGCACACACGAAGGCGAAGCCGGCTATGGCATCAACGCGTATCTCGTGCTGCAGGATCTGTTGCGGAAAAAGCAGGCCGTTGACAGGGTTCTTCTCTTCGCTGATTGCCGGCTCTGGGATAACCGGGGCTTCAACCAGCCCGCGGGTACTGACCT
>JAMFRX010000593.1 GCA_026224995.1 Puia dinghuensis | reverse complement strand
GTTTGCGGATCGACGCCCAGGTACTTGAAGACCTTGTGAACGCTCAGCGGCTGACCGATGACGTACGTATTGGCATAGGCGCTGTTTTCGAAATTGGGGAAAGAGACCAGCTTATTCCGGGGAATGGTGAAGTTCAGCGAACTGCTCCAGGTGAAGTTCTTAGACTTGATATTGACGGTATTGAGAAGAAATTCCCAACCCTGGTTACCGACGACCGCCGGCAGATTCTCCAGGATGCTGCCAAAACCCGTTGTCGTCGGCACGGTATAATTCACCAGCTGGGAGCTGCTGCGATTCCGGTACCAGTCCGCGGTCAGCAGTATCCTGTCCTTCAGCAGACCCAGGTCCAGACCGACATCCAGCTTCTTTGTCGTTTCCCAGCCGTAGTTCGGGTTGTAGAGCGACGTGGGGGAAATGGTGGTGCCTCCCGAATAGGTCAGGCCACTATAGCCTGCACCGCCCAGGGCAGCGGAGGTCGCGAAGGTGGGACCATAGGTAGAAAGGTATTGGTAATCCCCAATCTGGTCATTGCCTGTCAGTCCGTATGACCCACGGAGTTTTCCGAAGCTGAGCCAGGGAAGAGACCCCTTGATGAAATTCTCTTTGCCGAACACCCAGCCCGCTCCGACGGCGCCGAAGCTGCCGTATTGCCTGCCGGGACCGAACCGGCTGGATCCGTCCCTGCGGCCCGTGAGGTTCAGCAGGTATTTGTCATCGACATTATAATTGACCCTGGCGAAGAGGGCAGCATACTTGTAGTCAGTGTAGGTAGGTGAGACCTGGATATTGGCGGCCTCGGCATAGTTCGACAGGTCCGTGGTGCTATAGTTATAAGCGTAGACGAACTGGCTCTGATCGGTGGTCTCCTGAATGGTACTGCCCACGAGCGCCGTCAGCTTGCCGCCACCGATCTGGTGAGTATATTCCAACTGCGGCTCGATCTGCCAGTTGTTGTGATTGGATGTATAGAAGGAGGCCGTGCCCGATGTCTGCCCATAATAGGCGGGGACCGTGTTCAGCGGAGCCTGGATGACCCTGTTGACGTTGATATCCGTGTAGCCAAAACTACTCCGCAGTTCCAGGCCCGGCAAGATGCGATAGCTGAGCGTCGCGCTGGCCAGCAGGCTCTTGGTCTGAATATCCATCGGGTCCGCCATCAATGCAAAGGGGTTGGGATAAAAAGAATAGAAGTTAAAAGTACCGTTGGGGTTAACGAGGGCAGGCAGATTGGGCGGAGAAAAGGTGGTAGAATTAGTGATATCGCTGGACGCGAAATTATTGTTGCTGACGCTGTAAGTCCCGATGAGGGTCACATGGAACCGCTGGTCAATGCTGGCATGACCCAGATTGAAATGCAGCGATGGCCGCTCGTAGTGGAAGCTTTTATCCGGCATGACGGGCGTCTCCCGGTGAAGGGCAGCCCCGATCTCGAAGTTCGTCTGTCCTGTGCCGCCGGAGATAGCCAGCTGCGCATCCGCCATATGGCCTGTCGAGCCGATCAGGGTTTTATTCCAGTCCGTATACATGTTGGGATCGGCATTGACGCCGTAGCCAAACAGATCGGGCGCTGTAGCCAGCGTCGGCGTCTCGCCGTCATTCTTAAAGGCCTCATTGCGCATCGTCAGGAATTGCTGGGTAGTAAGCTGTTTCGTGGCGCGGGTATAGTGGTTAACGCCGTCGGACAGGTTGGCGGTGACCCTCGTGTCTCCGGCCCGGCCTTTCATCGTCGTGATCAGGATCACGCCATTGCCGCCGCGGCTGCCGTAGATGGCTGTTGCATCGGCATCCTTCAGCACGCTGACGCTTTCGATATCCGACGGGTTCAGCATGTCGAAGGGGTTGGCACCGACGGTAGCGTATTCCGCGCCGCTTACCTGCACTCCATCGACGATGAACAGCGGGCTGCTGCCGCTGGTGATGCTGTTGACTCCGCGGATCTGGATGGTGGAAAAGCCGGAACCCGGCACCCCGCTGTTCTGGGAGACATTCAGTCCCGGCACGTTTGCTTCCAGGCCCTGCATCACATCCCCCACCGGCTGCCGCTGGAGCTCTTCGGATTTGACGGTACTTACCGAGCCCACATTGGTGCGCTCCGTCGTCGTACCATACGCTACTACTACGATTTCGTCCAATGGACTCGTACTACGGGTCATGATGAAGGTCATCACGTTCTGGTCACCTGTCTTGTATTCACGCGTGGCATAGCCGGTAAAGGAGACCACAAGCGTATTATTGCTATTCACGGACAAATTGAATTCACCATTAACATTGCTGGCTGTTCCCTTGCGTGAACCTTTGACTGAAATGGAAGCCCCGACCAGCGGGTTTCCCGCGCTATCGGTTATTCTCCCACGGAAGGGTCTAGACGGGACGGAATCGGGCAGGGGGGCGGGAGGGTGGGGTGGCTCCGCCTTGCTGACTACAATCGTATTGCCCTGGATCTCGTAGCTCAGGGGCTGACCTTTGAAAAGGTTTTCCAGGACCTTATCGAGGGGGATATCGTTCCATTCACAGGAGACGGTTTTTGCGCCTTTGAGATCTTCGTTCCGGTAGAAAAAGTAATATCCCGTCTGTGCCCGGATGACGGAAAATACCTTAGCCAGCGGAACGGCCTGGCCGGAATAAGTCACTCGCTGGGCCACGCTGCGGGCGCTGACCTGCAGAGCAGCCGTTAAGAGGAGAATGGCAGTCAACTTCATAATCAAGAGTGTTTTGGTGCGGATCCCCCTTCCTGGCCGCCCGCGGCGGCAAGGGGAATGGCAAATAGCATCGATTTGCATACCTTTACGTTGTTTAGGTTAAATAATAAGCAGTTATAACATACCTGTTTGAAACTGACCTGAATAATCGCCGGGACGAGGACGCCAATCTTAGCACCCGGCTTTTTTATTGTCCGTCAGTCTGTTGAAAAATGCGCTGTTGGAGTTTGGATTTAATCGTTTGGTAGGATAAGTATCTTATGGCCTGGCTGGATCTCGTATCGGATACGAGT
>JAMFRX010000592.1 GCA_026224995.1 Puia dinghuensis | reverse complement strand
CCGCCAGGCGGCCTCGATTATACCGAACAGACCGCCTTCGCCATTTTGGCCAATCATTATAACGCCGCCAATTACTGGACCCATGGCGAGGTGCTCATCAAAACCGACGACAAATTCACGCTGCGCTATACCCTCAAACATTCGCCCGGCATCATGGCCCGGCATTATGTCAATACGCGTATGCCGGCCTTCTGGCGCGACTTTGCTTATATCTGCATCAACAAAAAGCTATCCGCATGAAACCGATGGCCTGCATTCTATAATAGCCCATGATCAAAAAGTCGCTACAAATCTTAAAAAGGAACCTCAGCCGGCCGCGAGGCATCGACTTCGAATCGGTGTATCCCGTTTCCGATTATTTCGGCGACGACAGGGGTACGCCAATCGACCGGCTGTATATCGATTCTTTTCTGGCGGCTAACAGGCGGCTCATCAAAGGACGTGTCCTGGAGGTAGCGGAAGACACTTATTCCCGGAAGTATGGCGGCGCCGTCGACACCATGGAGGTCCTGCACTATGAAGCCACGCCCGGCGCAACCATCATAGGCGATCTCAGCAGACCCGAGAGCCTTCCGGAAGGATGGTTCGACTGCTTTATCTGCACCCAGACCATTCACGTCATCTACAATTACCAGGATGCGATCCGGGGCGCCTGGCGCCTGCTAAAGCCCGGCGGCACCCTGCTCTGCACGCTTTCCGGCATCGCACAGATCTCCCGCTATGACATGGATCGTTGGGGCGACTACTGGCGGTTTACCACGCTTTCCGCCAAACGGTCCTTTGGGGACGTGTTCGGGCCGGAGAACGTAGAAGTGGATTTTGGCGGCAACTGCTATGCGGCGATCAATTTCTTACGAGGGATCGCACAGGAAGAGCTGGACCGCGAGAAGCTGGCCGTAAAGGATGCCAACTACCCCATACTCATTACTATCATCGCTACAAAATCGATCAACCCATGAATATTCTTTGGATCGCTCCCTTCCCCATCCGGGCCGGCGAGCATCCTGCACCATGGCTGACCTCCCTGGCAGGAGAGATCGCTGCCGCCGGCCACCGGCTCAGCATCCTGACACCGAGCTCCAGGGTCGATAAATTACAGCACACGGATACCGGCAAGGGCTACGACCTCATTATCCTGCCCTATGCCGGCGGCCTCCGTCATCTGCTCAGCGGTTTCCGCACACAGGTGATGGCTGTGAAAGCCTACCTGAAGACCCACGCTGCCGAATTCGATATTATCCATGTCCATGGCACGGAGATGCAATACGCCTCTTCCCTGCTCGACGGCTCCGTGAAGAAGCCCTATATCATTTCCATCCAGGGCATCATCAACCTATACATTAAAGAGCTGCCCAATAAGCTCTCTAAACGTTATCTCTACTGGTCGCTCAGCAGCCTGTACGAACGCAGCGAAGTGCGCCATTCGCATAACTTCTTCTGCCGGACGGATTGGGATCAGGGCTTCGTTCGAAGCATCAACAGCGAGGCGGATATCACCTTGTGCTGGGAGATGCTGCGGCCGGAATTCTTTCAGCACCGTCAGCCCTTTACGGGACACGACATTTTGTTCATGGGCGGCGACAACCCCATGAAGGCGCTTGCTCTTTGTCTGCGTGTTTTCGACAGGCTGGCCGCCACACATTCCGGCATCAGGCTGCGGATCGTCGGCGGACTGTCGCGAAGCTCCTATGAGCATCTGCTCCAATCGATGGAGCTTTCCCATATTACAAAGGATAACGTAGTGCTTCATGGCAGCCTGGATGCGAAGAACATCTGCTCCGTCTATGCGGACTGCTTCTGCCTCTACCATCCCTCGCTGATCGACAATAGTCCCAACTCCGTATGTGAAGCCCAGGTGGCCGGTCTGCCGGTGATCGCGACCCGCGTCGGCGGCGTCCCTTCGCTCATCGAAGACGGGAGAACAGGGCTCCTTGTAGATAAGAACGATGAAGCAGGGCATTACGTTGCCTTGGATCGTCTTTACCAGGACGCCGGACTCCAGCGGCTGCTGAGCCGCAACGCAAGGGAAGTGGCTTTGCCGCGCCACGACAGGCAGGATATACTGGAAAAAACATTGGACACCTATCAAAAACTAGCGTATGCCACTGCTTAGACACCTTCTCCGGGCCATCAAGCTGTCCCGTAAGAACAGCTGGGCGGTGATCACCACCCATTACACCCGGCTCTACCTCCGCGCCAATGGCGCCCGTATCGGCAAGGACTGCCGCAGCAACGGCGTCCCGGAACTGGAAATGAGCGTCAGCGGCAGCCTGACAGCAGGTGTTAGCTTTCACCTGCAGAACGGTCCGCACTATAATATGATTGGCCGGCAGCAGAAATGCTATTTCATGATCGGCAAGAACGCCAGCCTCACCTTCGGCGACCAGGTGGGCCTCAGCGGCACGGCCATCGTCTGCCACCTGCGCGTCGACATCGGCAGCCATACGCACATCGGCATGAACACCGTCATTTATGACACGGATTTTCACGATCTCGACTACAGGAAGCGCACGGCGGTGCCGGAAGATTATTCAGGCGTGGTGAAGAAGCCGGTGACGATCGGCAGCTATGTCTTTATAGGCGCCCATTCCACGATCTTAAAAGGCGTGACCATCGGCGACCGGGCCATCGTCGGCGCCGGATCCGTGGTGACCAAGGATATTCCCGAAGGAGAGGTCTGGGGCGGCAACCCGGCGCGCTTTATTTCCAGGGTCCCCGCCGGGGACGCCGCCGCTTATGCGTCCATTGCCTTTGCAACTGAATTACAATGAAGAAATTCTCCCTCACCTTCCTGATGTCCTGCGCGCTGATCGCCTCGATCTTCTTCGACGATCCGCACCTGTATTACTGGAAACGGATAGTCTACATCATCTTCATGGTCGGCTCGATCTGGCAGCTTTACCTTTTTTACTTTAAGCGCACCCCCACGGAAGAAGACCTTCCCATGCCTGCTTTCTTCCGGCCCTGGATGTATATCTTCACCGCTTTCGTGGTGTATAACCTGCTGGTGGACTTCCGTAATCCAGCCTTCAGCCTGGTTACACAGCTCAACCACCCGCTCGCCGCCCTTGCGGTAGTGCCGGTTTTTGCCTTTGGCATCGGCTATCAGACTTCGGATATAAAGATTTTTGTCCGCTTCCTGCTGGGTGCAGGCTTGTGTTTTTGCTTCTTCTTCT
>JAMFRX010000591.1 GCA_026224995.1 Puia dinghuensis | reverse complement strand
TGAGGAGATTGAGGTCGTAGATGATATGAGAAGACAGCTGCATATGGCAACAAAAGCGCTGACGACTTGGTTTATATGGAGGAGGCACGGTGCAGAATTGCTTGTTGGGATGGCAGGGTTCATGGCGATCCAATGCCGACGGGCACGTATGTATGGGCCGCAGAAGCTATAGACGTTAGCGGGAAGACCATTTTGCGAAAAGGAACCGTCCTGCTGATACGATGAGCTATATGGGTGGGTTATCGTAAATTCGCTGAAAGAACGTCAAGACAAAAACTAACCAATTGTATGGATCTAAGGGATCTCACGGAAATGATCCGTACCGACACCAGGCTGAAACTTTTGTTGACGGCGGGTTTTGTCATCCAGCTGATCGTCTGTATAACGGCCGTTGGCATCTATCATCCCGACCAGTATTTTCAGATCATCGAATTCTCCTCTTACCAGCTGAAACATGCTTCGGCTGCGGGGCAGGTATGGGAATTCTCTGCGCACCTGCGGTCTACCTTGCAGGTCTGGCTTTTCTCCGGCTATTACGAGCTATGTATGGGGCTGGGTATCCGTGACCCCTATGTGCAGCTGGAAGTGTTGCGGGTAGCTTTTGGTCTTGCGCTCTTCGTCTTCTTCAACTGGATCACCTTGTACTATTTCAGGCAGCAAGGGCGCCGCATCCTCTACCTGGTGCTGCTCCTGCTGAACTTCACGTGGATCCTGCCGTATACGCGGACGCTGTTCAGCTCCGAGATGCTCTCTTCCCTGCTCTTCTTTGGGGCGTTGTTCCTGTATGAGACGGGGAGACGCTCCTGGTGGATGGCTTTGCTGACGGGATTTCTGTTCAGTCTTGCCTTCTACACCCGTTTTCAGACAGCTTTTGCTATCATCGGGTTCCTGGGCTGGATGCTATGGTCAGGGCGAGGGCAGCGTGGTTTCCTGCCGCTGGTGCTGGGCTTTTTAGCGGGGATGTTGCTCAACACCGTGCTGGATCACCAGTTCTATCAGCAGTGGGTGTTTACGCCCTATGTTTATTTCCGGGTAAATATCCTGGAAGGAAAGGCGGCTTCCATGGGAACGTCCAGCTTCCTGGTCTATATTGCCGTGCTGGCGGCGATGGTGCTGACGCCGCCGTTTAGCATCTTCCTGCTTTTCGCCGGGTTCCGGACGGCGCTGTTGAAAAAGCTGGACCATCCGCTGGTGCTTTCGGTAGTATGCTTCGTCGTCGGGCATTGCCTGGTAGCGCATAAGGAAGAACGTTTTCTCTTCCCTGTAGTGAATGTGCTGCCGATAATCGTTGGCTGGGGCCTGCCGGGGTTGATCGAGTGGGTGCGGAGCCGGCGGAAGGGGCTGCGGGGGGTGATCCGGGGAATCGCTTATTTCAGTGCGGGCCTCAATGTATTCCTGTTGGCGGTCCTCTTGTTCACGCCTTATAGCCAGGCCATCTATTTTACCTGGCAGCTCAAGCAGCACTTTAAAGGCGCGCCGGCGACCATCTACGCCCTTGGACGGACGCCTTTCGAGACGGAGCATCACCTGCCCTTTGTCTTCTACCGGGGCGGCGTGCGCAACCTGGAATGGAAGCAGGTGTCCGTGGAGGATTCGCTGCGCTATGTGCGGGATAAAGCGGACTATATCGTTACCACCTATAATCAGACTGACGGACGGAAGGCGAGCTTCGATTCCCTGGGCTATACCGGTGTCCTGTACAGTTCCCGTCTGCTCTGGGGCCTCAACGAGCTTCTGGGCTCGATGAAGGTCAATACCATCAATGATATCTGGGTCTTGTACGAAAGGAAACAGTGACCCGGGCCCTTATTCCTTGATCGCCGTATTCGGTTGGTAGCCGGCATACCAGCTACCCATGGTCGTGAGCTGACCGCCCGTGCCTATGAGAGCCGAGGGCCAGAGCGCGGCGCTGGTGGGGTCACCCGAGAACCAGGAATAACGTTGGACATAGCTGAGCGAGTCGAGCTTGGGCAGCAGCCGCTGCATGAAGCCCAGGGCTTCGCCGGCGTTGTACATATTGGCGGAAGGCGAGGACGCATTCCAGTCGGCGGTGGCGAACTCCGTGATCCAAATGGGGAGGTGGTATTGGTTGTACACCTGCTGCAGGGTCTGAACGAAGCTCACGTCGTCCGTGCCGACGTACATGTGTACGCAGATGAAGTCTACGCGCAGGTGTTCTGCGGCGACGGAATCCATGAAATCAGTGAACCATTGGAGGGTAGGCCAGCTAGTCGCGGGGCTGCCGAGCGGAAGGCCGATGCTTTCCAGCTTGGGCCAGAGGGCCAGGGCCTGGGAGACGGTCATATTGGATTGGCCTGACTGGTCGGGTTCGTTGAAGCCGAGGACGTATTTCACCTGGCCCTGCGCTTTTAGCTGCTGGACGGCGGCGATGTTGGCGTCAGTGACGTTGCTTTGTCCCCAGAACATGGAGACGAACTCACAGTTTTGCGGCGAGGGGCTCGGCTGAGGTGTTCCCCAGGTATAGTACCATAAGGTTTTCAGGTTGACGACGTCGCCATTCCAGGTGCCATAGGTCATGTTGGTGCTGAAGTCGGCGCCTTTTTTGGAAGAGGTGGTGGGCGTCGAAGTATTGTTGAGAGGAGGCGTGCCGGTGGAATCGGGGCCGCCGGGGTTGACCGGTGCAGCGCTTTTTTTACAGGCCCCCAGCAGAAGCAGGAAGGCCAGGACGGGTAGGAAACGTTGTGGCATGAGATACAGGCTTTTAGGATAATGGATCAAATAATCAACTACAGTCGGGAATACATAGCAAGTTTGGTGCCATTACTCCGTCTTCAGGCTCTTGGACGGGTTCATCGTCGCTGCGCGTAAGGCATGGAAGCTCACGGTGGTGAAGGCCAGCAGGATAACGGCGGCGCCAGCTACCGGGAAGATCCAGATATGTATCAGGATGCGGTAGGCGAAGCCTTCCAGCCATTTGCCGGCGGCGAGCCAGGCCAGGGGTGCGGCGATCAGGATCGCTACGAGGACCAGCCGGAGGAAAGAGTTGCTGATGAGCAGGCAGATGTTGAGGAGGTCGGCTCCCAGGACTTTGCGGATGCCGATCTCTTTTGTGCGTTGTACGGTGCTGATAGCCGCTAGGCCGAACAGACCAAGGCAGGCCAGGAGGATGGCTAAAGAGGCGAACAGCGTGAAGATGGTGGCGGTTCGTTGTTCGGCCGTATAGAGGTTGTTGTAATCTTCATCCAGGAAATGGTAGTCAAAAGAGCGGGTAGCCATGTACGTCTTCCAGGTCGTCTCCAGGGCGGCGATCGTCGCGGGCAGTTGCTGGCCTTTGACCTTGATGAGCATATGGCGAACAAAGCTGGTGTCTGCGAAAAGCATGAGGGGGCCAATAGGCTGGTGGAGGGAGGCGAAATTAAAATCCCTGACGACGCCTTTTACTATGCCCGGCTCACCACGGTCTACGACCTTTCCGATGGCTTGTTCCGGTGTCCAGCCGATCTTCCGGACGGCCGTCTCGTTCAGGATATACCGGTAGGCCGGTTTTGTGCTATCGACAGCCCTGGCGTTGGCGGGGAGGTCTGCCATCGTGAAATCGGAGCCGGCCAGGAGCTGCATATTCATGGTCGTGAGATAGTTCAGGTCTGCCGGGATGGCTGTGATGGAGAAGCTCACTTTTCCGTGATCGGTGACCGCATTAAGTCCGTCGCCCCAGGTGGCAGAGATGGGCAGGTTATACGATCCCGAAACGCTTACGACGCCGGGGAGTCCTTTGACGGCGTTCTTAAGGGCATTGTA
>JAMFRX010000590.1 GCA_026224995.1 Puia dinghuensis | reverse complement strand
GTATACAGCCCGGGCAACGTGGAGCTCCGCCACATCATCCTGAAGAACAGCCAGGACTATATCGAACAGCATTTGAAGACGGGCCCCAAACCCGTTTACTTCGTATTCCACGGCGGCAGCGGCAGCCCGCAGCACCAGATCCGCGAAGCTATCGGCTATGGCGCTATCAAGATGAATATCGATACCGACCTGCAATGGGCCTTCTGGGAAGGCATCCTGGAATTCTATAAAAAGAACGAAGGGTATCTCCAGGGCCAGCTCGGCAATCCCGAAGGACCCGCCAAGCCGAATAAAAAATATTATGACCCGCGCGTCTGGCTGCGTAAAGGCGAGGAAACGTTCAGCAAGCGTTTGGAAGTGGCCTTCCAGGACCTCAACTGCATCAACCGGAACGCATAGCTGCCGTCCGCTGATCATCTGCCGGCCATCATCGCTCGCTGCCTGATCCGCTGGCCTCACCTACCGCGGACCAGGTTCGCCGGCCATCATCGCTCGCCGCCTGATCCGCTGGCCATCATCGCCCGCCGTCACCTCGTTCGCTGGCAATTATTTGTATATTTAACGACTATCCTCCTCCATTTCCCCGGTCTGCGCCGTTATGGAGGAGGATATTTTTTTGGTTTGCAGCCATAGGGCTAAATTGCAGTATAATCAAAGTTCAATCTTATGCCTTCCAAGAAAATTCTCGACCTCCTCGGCGATAAAGCATCCTTCCTCCTCGACCACAAGCCCGTTATCGATAAAACTACGCTCAGCGCCTTCCCCTCTCCCCGGCACGTAGAAGAGATCTGGATCAATTCCGACCGCAATCCCCAGGTCCTGCGCAGCCTGCAGACCCTCATCGGCCACGGACGGCTGGCCGATACCGGCTACCTCTCCATCGTCCCTGTAGACCAGGGCGTAGAGCATAGCGGCGGCGCATCTTTTGCCGCCAACCCCATGTACTTCGATCCCGAAAATATAATCAGGCTGGCCATAGAGTCCGGCTGCAACGCGGTAGCCTCCACCTTCGGCGTGCTCAGCATCATGGCCCGCAAATATGCCCACCGCATTCCCTTTATCGTCAAGATCAACCACAACGAATTCTTAAGCCTCCCCAACCGCTACGACCAGACCATGTTTGGGACAGTAAGAGGCGCCTGGAACACCGGCGCCCTGGCCGTAGGAGCCACCGTATACTGGGGCAGCCAGGAAAGCGACCGCCAGCTAAAAGAGGTCGCCGAAGCCTTCGAGCTGGCCCACGAGCTGGGCATGGCCACGATCCTCTGGTGCTATACCCGCAATGCCGGCTTCAAGGTAGACGGCGTAGACTATCACACTTCCGCCGACTTCACAGGCCAGGCCAACCACCTCGGCGTGACCCTCCGCGCCGATATCATCAAACAAAAGCTCCCGACCAACAACGGCGGCTATCTCGCCACCAAACACGGCAAGACTTCCCCGCTGGTCTATACCAAGCTCACCCATCCCGACAATCACCCCATCGACCTGACCCGCTACCAGGTGCTCAACTGCTACAGCGGCCGCGTAGGCCTCATCAACAGCGGCGGCGAAAGCCATGGCGATGCGGATCTCTACGATGCAGTCTTCACGGCCGTCGTTAACAAACGCGCCG
Source organism: Puia dinghuensis (assembly GCA_026224995.1). Lineage (GTDB taxonomy): Bacteria > Bacteroidota > Bacteroidia > Chitinophagales > Chitinophagaceae > Puia > Puia dinghuensis_A. The sequence goes on along the minus strand of JAMFRX010000590.1, from coordinate 9,673 downwards.
GCGGCATGGGTGTGATCATGGGACGTAAAGCCTTCCAGCGCCCCTTTGATCAGGGAGTGGAATTGATCCAGCTGGTGCAGGACGTATACCTGGACAAGGATATCACGATCGCTTAGGGGGTAAGCCGGTACAGGTTTGGATACTGTCTTCCAAAGCCCAATTCCAAATAAATTTCAGATGGCCTTTTGCGCTGAGCCAAGCATCGGCTGCCCTTTTTCGTCAAAATAAACACCTGTTTTGCCCGACTCATCGGTCAGGACTTTTGGAATTACCTTTGCCGACTTTTTAGGTGTACTGCTGTAAGTAGAGAAAGGAGGAATTATGGACATCAGATGGCCAAACAAGAAACGCACGAAAGCATTGGTGCTTTCACCACTAAGTACAACTGTGCCGTATTTTGCAAGCTCTAATGCTGTTTCATAGCCGATACCAGAAGTTGGCCCTGTGATAATATACGCTTTTTTGTTTTCCGTTATCTAAAATTTTTATGATGCAAAGTTGAGCATAAAATTTTTAGTTGACTTTCGTGTAAAGTCCAAAGTTATTGTCTTAAGAAGTCCAAATATCAGTTAGTTTCTCCCCTAAGACATTGAAGAATTTGCCCTAACTTCAAATAAAATAATGGATAGTATCATGGTTCCGTTAATCTTAATGATCGAAAACGATGAGGATGACCGGCTCCTTACCAAAGAGCATTTTCAAATGGATTGGCCGGAGGCTCTCATCGAATTTATCTCCCCGTTCGATTTGCCCCATCGGCTAAGGCGCCTTGGTCGCCGCCCTCAGCTCATAATCCTTAGTATGAGCGCAAGGCCCTACAATGGAATTGATCTGATTCGGCAAATACGTGAAGAGCGGGAATATGCCTCCAGCCCAATTATCGTGCTTAGCGAAACCGCCTTGCCGGAAGAGATAAGAGCGAGCTATTCGGCAGGCGCCAGCAGCTTCATAAAAAAGCCATCGGCATACGCCGATACGCTGGCAAAGATAAAAGCGTTCATTGCCTATTGGGCGCATACTGCGGAGCTACCAGGACCACTAGTCTCGCAATAGCCAGGATACCGAACCGGCAAAACCAAACACCTGATGTATCAAAAGCGGACACCGGACGGTGCAAATCCGTCATAAAAAATTGATTTATAGCGAATCGGTGTTCCGGCACAGCTTTGGCGGCAAAATCGTATGCTCAAAAACTATCTAAAAACCGCCTGGCGCAACCTGGTCTCCAACAAGGTCTATAGCGCCCTCAACATCCTGGGCCTTGCCGTGGGCATGGGCATTGCCCTTCTGATCGGTCTTTGGGTCTATACACAATATTCCTATGACCGTTTCCTCCCCGGCTATCGGGAGGCCTACCGGGTATGGCTAAATGCAAAGATCAACGGGAGCTTACAAACCTTCAATTCCACATCTCTGACCCTGGCCGATGCACTACGGGCAGAGGTCCCGGAAATAAAAAATGTAACGGAAACGGACTGGAACGCCTCCCATGGTCTGATGGTTGGAAGTAAAAAACTTTACCGGCCGGGGACGATCGCCGCGGGCAATTTCCTGCAGGTATTCCCCTTCCCCTTATGGCGGGGAGATCCTTCCACCGTGCTCCGCGATCCTTATTCCATCGTCATCACGCGATCGCTTGCCAGGAGCCTTTTTGGTAAAGAAGACGCCGTCAATGAAACGATCCGCCTCGACAACGAGCAGAATTTGACCGTCACAGGTATCCTTGACGACCTCCCGGCGAATAGTAGTTTTCAATTTGAATACCTCATCCCCTTTTCCTTTCTCGAGGCGACAAAGCCGTTTATCAAACAGCAACGCGCCGCGGGCTGGTACGCCAACTCCTATCAGTTGTATGTACAACTGCAACCCGGCGCAACCTGGGAGCAGACAATGGCGCGGGCTAAAGACCTGCCGAGAAGACACGACACGACCGTTAACTACGGCCTCACGTTTCAGCCTCTAAAGAACTGGCACCTCTATGGCACGTATGAGAATGGCGTGGAGACCGGTGGTTTTATCCAATACGTTCATCTGTTTAGTATCATCGGGCTGCTGATCCTTGCGATCGCCTGTATCAATTTTGTCAATCTTTCGACCGCCCGATCGGAAAAACGGGCCCGGGAGGTCGGCGTGCGCAAGGCCATCGGCGGCCTGCGCGGTCAGATCATTGGTCAGTTCCTGGTGGAATCATTGGTGCTCACCGCGATCGCCCTGTTCTTTTCGGTCCTCTTCACCCAACTGGCCCTCCCGTATTTCAATGCACTTACCAACAGCTCCATTGCTATTCCATATAAGCAACCGCTATTTTGGTGTATATTGACAGGGCTTTTGTTCCTGACCGGTTTGCTGGCGGGAAGCCGGCCGGCCTTCTATCTCTCTTCCTTTCGGACGGTCAATATCCTGAAAGGAAAGTCGAAGAGCGGCAAGGGCCCGACGCTTGCCCGCAAGATCCTGGTGGTGACCCAGTTCAGCTGTTCGATCGCTCTTATCGCAAGCACCTTTATCGTATACCAGCAACTACAATATGCCAGGAACAGGGATACCGGTTACAGCGTGAACCGGTTGCTGCAGTCCGCCCTCAATCCCGCGCTCAGCAAGAACTATAACGCGCTTAAGAATGAACTGCTCGGGAGCGGCGTGGTCAGTGCTGTGACAAGGTCTTCCGGCCCCGCCACGGGCATTTACTGGCACACGGACCTGAGCGGCTGGCCAGGTAAGAGACCGGACGAACAGATACTCTTTGGTGCGATCGGGGTCTCAAAGGATTATTTCACGACGCTTTGCATGAAGCTCGTTGCCGGCCCAGGTTTTACCGGGGCGGACGGCGTCGACACGCTTGGGGTAGTATTCAACGAAACAGCGATTGAAAAGATGCGGCTGAAGAACCCCCTGAACCAGGTCGTTTATTTTTCTGGTCAACCTTTACGGGTCGTCGGTGTCGTTAAGGACGCATGGATGGACAACCCCTTTTCCTCAGCCGATCCGGTCATGTTCCTGTCGGATGCCAAATGGGCCAATTCAGCTGCGATCCTCTATCGCCTCTCGCCTTCAATCGGCACGCACGAAGCCATCACCCGGCTGCAAACTATCTTCGATAAATACAATCCCGCCTATCCCTATGACTATCAATTTGCTGACGATGCCTATGCCGACAAGTTCCGGGTTGAGACATTGCTCGGTCGTCTAGCAGCGATCTTCTCGGGCCTGGCAGTCTTGATCTCTTGCCTCGGGCTCTTTGGATTGGCCGCCTACACCGCAGAACAGCGGACAAAGGAGATCGGCGTACGAAAAGTGCTGGGCGCTTCGGTGCTGTCCATCTGGAAGCTGCTCTCCACGGAATTTATGTTGTTGGTAGGGCTGAGCTGTGTGATCGCGACGCCGGTCGCGTATTACTTTCTGCAGCACTGGCTCAGGGACTATCACTATCATATTACTATCGGGGCGGCCCCCTTTATCCTGTCGGCGTTGATTGCCGTTACAATAACCATGGTGACCATAAGTTTCCAGGCGATCAGGGCCGCGCTCGCGAATCCGATCGATAGCCTGAGGACGGAATAAATGGGCTTATAGTTTTACCTTCGCTTCATCCACGGAGGGCGCCTTGCCGATCACGCCGAAATCGTTGAAGTCACGGAAGACTTCCATGCGAATGGATTGATCTCTTTAGGTATACCTTTTTTCCCCGCCTATCAATTTAAAAAATACTACTGAAAAAAATCCTATCTTGAACCCACGTTTTAACTGCACCTAGCCGTGCCCGGCAATCGTTTTCCGTTATAGCTCCCTGGTTAAAGATCTCCGCTTAGTATTTTCTGCATTCAGATTCAATTCTATTTAACTGGATCATCTCTCCGGCCCTATCTGCTATTGGCACTAAGCCAGGCGTCTGACGACGAATCCCGTCGGACCTGGAAGACGTCACTCCTTTTTTAACCATAAACTTTATCACGATGAAAAGCAAACCTTTACAACATGTCTTTTTACTGATCCTGGTCTTTCTCTCCCAAATCGCCTACGGCCAATCCGAGACCCATGACATGGTCACCTATGACACGATCATTCCCTATCGTGGTACCGGGTCCGCCGGTCAGAACTGGGTGGTCAGGATCACCCGCCCGGTTAACTATTTCACCGCCGGAAGTCCGGATACTGCGAGTAGGCCAGTACTTTTTACCATGCAGGGCTCAGGACAGCTGAGCAATGGGACATACACTTTCAATAATATGTACGGTCCGCATTGGGAACTTGCCAATGGGGGCTGGGACGGAAGCGTCGTTCTCGGAAATGGCACCCATTTCCCGATCCTGATCAGCGTTCAGGCAAATAAGGCCAATACAAAAGCTCCTTTCTATCAGTCGCTTTTTGATACACTATATAAAGAACTCCATCCGCGCTCGCTTCACTACGCTGGCTTAAGCGACGGGGCGGAAATGGGTGGCTGGTTGCTCACCTACCAATCCACACTCGGAGACGAGCATGTGATGGCCCGAATCCAGAGCTTCGTGAATCTTTCCGGCGTGGCGCCCAGTTTCCCCAGCGGTGAAAATGAACAGGGCGCTCAACCGCTTCCCTACCCCGAAGTGTGGGGGTACTGGGCGCATAAGTACGGGGGGAAATATTGGTCTACTCTTGGGAATTCAGATAACCAAACCAGCACTTACCTGATCGAGCAGATGATGAATGACAGTGTCCCGGGATCGGCATATTTCTCATGGGTCAATATAGGCGGCAGCGGCGGCCACTGCTGCTGGAATACCATGTACGACCCGACGCAATTAAATTGGACCAACCAGGGCACGTTCGGGAATGCCAATATCGTCACGAACGGCAATGCGCCCAATACGGCAGGGAACTATTCCTACAACCCGACGACAGGAGAAAGTTTGTTTCAATGGATGCTGCGGCAGGGGGATACGACGCTGGTGGGCGGCTCTGGCCCAACGGATACGGTTTTCACCGCGAATGCAGGCCCGGACCGGACGATCTACTTTCCGCAGGACAGCATTCATGTCGTGGGATCGGGGGTCGACTCGGCAGGGACGATCACGGGCTATGCCTGGACGACTGTCAGCGGGACAGGCGCTACGATCGTCTCACCAGGTTCCGCCAGTACGGCCATAAACGGACTGACGACGGGCAATTACAGTTTTAGCCTGACACTCACCGATAGCCGCGGCAGGATGGTGTCGGATACGATGCAAGTTCATGTAGGAGACACCTCCTTCAAAGGGGAGACCCATAATTTCATTACTTATGACACCACGATCAATTATGTCTGCTTGCCCGGCTATAACGGTTGCACCGTTGGCGGGATACAGCAGTACTTTACGCTCCGGATCAGCAGGCCGGTGAACTATTTCACGCACGGCAACGCCGATACCGCAAGCCGCCCGCTGATCCTGACGATGCCGACGGATTCGGCGGAAACGGATACGAGCTGGCTTACCCGCTATGGTCCGCATTACTGGCTGAAAAATGGCTGGGACGGATCGGTCACGCTGGAGAACGGCAAGCACTATCCGTTGCTGATCACGGTGATCGGCAGCACGGCCAATATACGTCCTTTTAGCGTACAGCCGCTGATGGATACGTTGATCAAATATTTCCATCCCCGTGCCCACTCGATCCATCTGATGGGAACGGCAAACGGTTTTACCAGCCTGGGCTGGTACCTCTGGTTCCAGGCAACAGCCGGTGACGAACACAATATGGCGAATGTCCGGAGCCTGACAGACCTGGAAGGCATCAATCCTTCGACCAATTACGGGGTGAGCACGATCGGTTATCCCAATGCCTTTGGCTACTGGGCCCACAAATACGGCGGAAAATTCTTCGGCCTGGAAGGCTCGAGTACCGATCGGGATATATGGCAGATCAGCGAGAACATGAATGATTCTGTGGCAGGCAGCGCCTATTATTCCTATGAGAAGGCCGGTGGCGGTGCCCAGGGCTCTTATGACAGCCTGTATAATCCATCGGTGACGAACTGGACGAATACGATTCCTTACGGGAATGCTTTCATTACGACGGTGAGCCCGCATGTCAATACGATCGGCACCTATAGCTATGATCCTACCACGGGAACAAATATTTTCCAGTGGGCCTTGCGGCAGGGAGATACGACGCTGGCCGGACCGGGAACGGACACGCTGGCCGAGTCCCGAAATGTCGATAGCGCGCAAAGCCCCCGGTTGGCGCCAAATGCCGCCGCGGCGGTCAATACGCCGTTAGTGATCTATCCGAATCCTTCTTCCAAACAGGAAATCATGATAACTTTCAAAAATTCTATTACCGGGATGGTCTCGATCACCCTGGTGAACGAGGCCGGTACTGTATTGCGCACCTATCAATATCCTAAACCGGACGCTTACTTCCTGCAACAACTGCCAGTGGGAGGGTTGACGAAGGGTGTCTATTTCATTAAAGTAGCGATGCCTGGCTATCAGGCAACGAGACAACTGATCCGCTTCTAAAGTGCAGATCGGCCCACCTGATGCAACAAAAAGTTCGAATCCTGTCATCCAGAAACTTTAGATTGGTAAAACCTCCGCTATCGCGGAGGTTTTACTTTTCAAAATTCACTCGAGCTCGCTCGAAAAGCACAGCGCGAAAGCAAACATGGGAATCAAAATATTTTTACTTAATTGCATAAATTCGATAGGCGACCTTACCAGCAGCAGGAAAACTACCAACGCCTATTGCAACAGTGTGATTAAGCCAGGCATATTTGGGAAAGCCTGTTTCAAATGACACATTTGTTCTGAAATAATAGTCAGAAGAGGAAAGTTCACCCCCTTTACCGGCGCCTATCAAAGCGGCGATTTTTGCATCCGCGTGACTATATCCGGAGTATGTAATGTATATAAGTGCACCATCATCTGTTTCAATAGTAGCACGACTGTCTACTTTAAAGGTTGTGGAATCAATAACAAGCCCCCAATCTCCGCTACATTCTAATAGTTTACCGTTTATTTTATCGCTTTTTACAAAGCCATTCCTGAACGGAGAAATTAGTCGCATTCCCTTCAATACAGGTCCGACTACCTGTGGTGGATTGAGATCGATCTCCAATCCAAATAAAAATTGAGATTTCAATTCTTGTGCAAATATCTCTTGCTGAAAAAAAAGGGAACAAATAAATAAAGAGAAGATAAACTTTTTCATACTGTATTGTTTTAACTGAGTGAATCATTTAAAAAAATCACTTACTTCACCGATTGCCGTTCTTATTGTGTTTATCTTTTGGACGCATGAGCGATCCAAAACGGTCGGGATTTTTAAAAAATACTTTAAAGCCTATGTAGTCGATTGATTATAATCAATTTGCGATGGCTGAGACGTTTAGGCTACAAAAACCCCCGATTAGGCTACAATCAGTCAATAGCATCTGCTCACCTTTGCTGTATAAAATTTAAAACATAAAATCATGACTAATAAAGTTTGGTTCATTACAGGCGCTTCCCGTGGCTTTGGCCGCGTCTGGGCCGAGGCCGCGCTTAAGCGTGGCGACAAGGTCGCAGCCACGGCACGCAGTTTGGCAAGCATTGCCGACCTCAAAGAAAAGTACGGTGCAAACGTCCTAACTTTGGAGCTGGACGTAACCAGGCCCGATCAGGCGAAGACGGCCTTAGCACAAGCTCATGCCCACTTCGGACACCTAAATATTGTTCTTAATAATGCGGGCTATTCACTTGTCGGGACGATTGAGGAAGCCAGCCCGGACGATGTCCGGGCCCTCTATGAGACGAACATCTTCGGCTCACTGGCCGTCATTCAAGCAGCCTTGCCGCTGCTGCGAAAGCAGGGCGGAGGTCACATCCTTGGTGTATCGAGCGGCCTTGGCCATGTGACGATGCCGGTGATCGGCTATTACTGCTCCTCAAAATGGGCATTCGAGGCGATTCACGAAAGCCTGGCCGCAGAGGTTGAGCCTTTCGGGATCAAAGTAACGATCATTGAGCCTGGTGCTTATGCCACCGATTTTGGGAGCCCGGAGTCTTTGAAGTTTGCAGCAGGCCTCGACATCTACACAGATTTTAAAACGCAGTTTTTTGAGCGCCTGAGAAACACGGAAAGAGGCGATCCGGCTGCAACGCCAGAGGCCATCTTCAAAATCGTGGACGCGGAGAATCCCCCGCTTCGGTTCTTTCTCGGCAGCCACAATTTGCCTTGGGTACGTGCCGCATATGCCGAGCGGCTGGCGACCTGGGAAGCATGGGAGGCCGTCTCAACCTCGGCTCAAGGGAAAATGGCGCAATTGCATTAATTTTCAATATGAAAAAGCAAGGAAACACCCATCATAAATTCGAATCATTATCCGAAGCGCTCCAGGCCTTCGGACTACCTAAGCCGCTGCATCCGTTGATCAGCCTGATAGATAATACAGTTCATCCGATTGCAGCAAATAGATCACCCCATTCCCATGTGATGAATATTTACAAAATATCCTATAGAACAAAGCTCGGCGGAAAACTCAAATATGGTCAGGGTTATTATGATTTTGATGAAGGTGGCTTGATGTTCGCTTCTCCCAACCAAATAATTGGCAGCAATAACGATACCGCCGAATGCTCTGCCGGATATACGTTGTTGATACATCCTGACTTTTTCGGGAATTATCCTTTGGGGAGAAAGATCAAACAGTATGGCTTCTTTTCTTATTCAGCGAACGAAGCATTGCATTTATCTGATAAAGAAAAAGCCACCATCATCTCCATTTTTAAAATACTTGAAGAGGAGCTGAATAGCAGAATAGATGATTTCAGCCAGGATGTAATTATTTCCCAAATTGAATTATTATTGAATTACTCCAATCGTTTTTACAAGCGCCAGTTCATTACCCGAAAAGCCGTAAGCAACGATCTGCTACAAAAGCTGGAAGAGGTCTTAGACGAATATTTCACAAGCGAAAGATCTTTAAGCAAGGGGATCCCGACAGTTCAATTTCTTTCAGAGAATCTAAATATGTCGCCAAGCTATTTAAGTGACATGCTGCGTTCCCTTACAGGGCAAAATGCACAGCAACATATCCACCTTAAATTAATTGAAAAAGCTAAAGAAAAATTGTCTGTCACCAGCTCGTCTGTAAGTGAAATTGCCTACGAATTGGGCTTTGAACATCCGCAATCGTTTAGCAAATTCTTCAAGACAAAAACTAAGCTGTCCCCATTGGAATTCAGTCGGTCTTTTAATTAATTTTACTCATCCCTTACGTATTTGCTTCTGACCAGGAGGTCATTAAATACCACCGTCTCCACATGCCGGAAGCGCACTTCCACACCTTCGTTCCCAAAGAGGGGTATGCCCGACCCCAGGACGATGGGCACCCGCGTGATGATCATTTCGTCGATAAGATTCTCCCGGAGCGGAAGAATTCGGCAGATCCATGAGCCAATCAATGCTGTCGTCCTTCCGGGCGATGAAGCCGTCCAGGCTCGTGGCTATATAGACAATGTTGCTCATGGAAACCGGCCCAAAGCTGAGCCATGTAACTAATGTACGCACTTTTATCATTAAAAGCGACTGATCTATTTCCACCATTTCAACGGGAAAACGATGTCCTCCACGGAACTGACTACCAGGTCCGGCTTGAACGCATATCGGTCCAGGTGCTCTTTTTTGGAAATGCCTGATAACACCAAGATCGTCCTGTACCCCAACTGTATCCCACCCT
>JAMFRX010000589.1 GCA_026224995.1 Puia dinghuensis | reverse complement strand
GATGCCAGCACCTATCATCTGCTCCAGGTTACCCACCATAAAGACCCCTTCGACCGGATGCTGATCTGGCAGGCTATCCGTAATAATTATACATTCATCAGCGCCGATAAGCAAGTTAAGAAGTATGCGGCGGAAGGCCTGAAACTGTTCGGGGTGTAGAATGGCCTAACTGATCGTTATAATTCCAGCCTTTTCATTATATCCTTTACATATGAGCTGCCTATTGGCAGGCTGGTCTTTCCGATCTCAACCTGTGCTGCCGAATAAGCATCGATATGTTTGAGCGAAACGATATAGGAGCGGTGAATGCGGACAAAGTGATTGGCGGAGAGCTTCTCCTCAAAATAGCTTAATGTCTGATACGTTATGATCGTTTTGTTAATCAGATACAGCTTAACGTAATCCTTCACGCCTTCAATATACAGCAGGTCCTTTAACGAAACCTTGACCATTTTTTTATCGGACCTGATATACATGAAGGCTTCCTGAACATTATCCGATGCTGCCACGGTATCGACGCTTACGATGCTGCGGAGATTAATGACGGATTCATACTTGTCAATCCCCTTTAGAAATCGTTCAAAGGAAACGGGCTTAAGCAGGTAGTCGATCACATTCAGCTCATAGCCTTCTACAGCATACTCACGATAAGCGGTAGTTAAAATTACAGCAGGCGGATCCTTTAATGTGCGCAATAGCTCGATCCCTGTGAGCTGCGGCATTTGTATATCGAGAAATAGCAAGTCTATAGACTGGTTGCCCAGCGTATTATAAACTTCGGCGCCATTTGAGCAGGTGCCTGCCAGATATAATTTGTCTAAGCGCTGAACATAGTTCTCCAGGATCTCCCTGGCCAGCTGTTCGTCATCCGCTATTAAACAGTTTATCTTCTTCATAGATCAAGCTTAAGATCCGCCTGGAATACTTCTTTTTTTTCGATAAGGTGCAGGTCGTATTTACCGGCATAGCTCAGCTCCAGCCGCCTTTTGACATTTTCAAGACCCAGTCCGTGACTGCTTTTCTTAGGTTCCGGGCTATTGCTATTTTCAACTTTTAAATAAAGCCGATCGCTTATTACCTTCAACGTTATCGTGATCCAGCCGGTCTGATCCGTAAGCCCATGCTTAAATGCATTCTCTATAAAAGGCAGCAGCAGCAGAGGGGCGATCATTTTACCTGAAATATCCCCCGAATATTCAAAGGAAATATCCAGCCGGTCGGCAAAACGCATCTGTTCGATGCCGATATAATTCTCCAGGTGACTGATCTCATCTTTCAGCAGCACTTTATCGGCACGCGCCTCATAAAGCATATAATGCATCAATTCGGAAAGCCGCAATACGACCCTGGCTGTTTTCTCCGACCCTTTAAGCGCCAGGCCATATAAGCTGTTCAGGGTATTGAAAAAAAAGTGGGGATTTATCTGTGCCTTCAGCAGCCGCATTTCGGCTGAGAACTTTTCCTTTTCCAGCTCGCGGAGATCCTTTTGACTGTGGTACGCATTGTTCATCAGCTTCAGCAGCATCGTCAAGGCAATGATTGGATAGGGTTCCAGCGAGACTCTCAGGATGCGCACCGGTATCCAGAAATTCTTATTTTCCTGGCGGTAGCGTTCCGGGTTATGCAGGCGCTCCCAGGGGATAACAAATTCATAGGTCAGATACCTGACGAGCACTCCACCAGCCAGCAGCAGGACTATAATAGCTATAGCATACCGGATATATTGCTGATGATAATAATAAGCAGGCATTAGCAGATATAAGTTGATATAAGTCAACAATATTGTCACAGGTATTCCGGCGGTCAGCAGGGCTGGCGCGAGCTTGAAGGTGAATTCGTCGGTGTACTCCCAGCCGTAGCTTATCGCCTGATAGAGCATTAGAGCCGCCCAGAAAAGAAGGTGCTGCGCAACACTTTTATAGGTAATCCGCCATCTGGTCTGCATTTTTCAAAGTTGAGCATTCTGAGCCTTATTGCGATTATTTTTTCGACGAACGGGGAATTGTCTGCCTCCAAAAAGGACTTTAGCGCTGCAATAAGATTCGACGGGTAAAACAGCCTCTTGAGGGTGGACAATCCCGTGGTAGTCTAAAAGTAAGCAATTTAATTTCTTAACATCTTTTATTTGCACTTTGATAAATACAAAAAATTAAGCAATCATGAAAGTTCCGTCTTTTTTTACTGCGCTTACATTAGCAGCATTCTTTCTCACCTTATTCGGTCTGCCGGCATCAGCCATGCAGGAAGATTCCGTGAATCACCTTGCCGTCCTAAGGAAAAGTGCGCCTTATAACCGGAAAAGCGATCAGAATTTTCCGGCATTTACTTATCAGGCGGCCAATGATCCGCACCTGGTAGAATTAAGAAAAGCGTACCACCTCGACTCGGTCGCGGGTACCGGGAGCGAGGTGGAGAGGGCCATCCGCCTGCTGGAATGGTTCCATAACCAGGTTCCCCATTCAGATGTTGCCCCGCTCAAGGTGATTACGGCAACCAATATTATCGAAACATACAGGAAAACGAAATATGCGCAGGGATGCTATCCGCTTTCTATCGCCATGAATGAAATATTCCTGTCCATGGGATTCAAATCGCGAAGCGTGATCTGCTTTTCCAACCTCTTTCCGGAACCTGCCGGCGGGCATGTGATCAATGCGGTCTATATTGAGTCTTTGAGCAAGTGGATCTACATGGACCCGACGGAGAATGCTTACCTAAAGGACGAGAATGGGAATTTTCTGAGCATTGCCGAAGTCAGGGAGCGGCTGATCGACGGCAGGCCGCTGGTGCTCAACCCTGGCGCCAACTATCATCAAATACCTACAAAAAAAGAGGAATACCTGTATAGGTTCATGGCTGAGCATATTTACCGCATGATCTGCCTGGTGCACAGCGCATGGGATTCCCAGACGAGAGAGGACGGAAAGACGTTGGAATATGTGGAGCTGCTTCCATACGGCAGCCAGGAACCGGCTGTCGATGGGTACGAAACAAAGAAGTATCAGCGCTATACGGTGATCAGCTACCACACCAATAACGATAGCTTATTCTGGCAAAAGCCATAGCGCCGGACCGAGGGAGATAGGGGTTTTGGGGGCTGTCGCAATCGCCCCTTGACAATGTCGCTTTGCGCCCGGTAGGATCTGCCAAAAGCTGTGTAAATTGCTGTCATTAAAAACACCACCATGGCAAACGTATCGATCTATCTCAATTTTCAGGGTAACACGGCCGAAGCTTTTGACTATTACAAAACTGTTTTCAAAACAGAATATGCCGGACCGGTCATGTATATGAAAGACACGCCCCAGCAACCGGGCATGCCGGCCTTATCGGAAAAGGAATTGAATATGGTCATGCACGTCTGCCTGCCGATCCTGGGCGGATTCAAATTGATGGCAACGGACAGCCTGGAATCGATGGGCCATCAGCTGAAGATCGGCAACAATACGACGATAAATCTTGAGCCGGACAGCCGGGAAGAGACGGACCGGTTGTTTAATTTACTTTCGGCAGGCGGCTCGGAGATTTTCCCTATGCAGGACATGTTTTGGGGCGCCTACTGGGGAACATGCCTGGACAAATTCGGGGTTCGCTGGATGTTTAATTTTATGAACAAGCAATAGACGTATCTTAGAAGCATGAAGAAGATACTCGTTTCGCTTGCCCTGCTGGTGGTATACGCCGGTGTCTGTGCGCAGGACATCTCCCTGCAAAAAGGTTGGAAATTCAAGATTGGTGATTCTCCGGGGTGGTCGGCGCCGGGCCTGGATCAAACTGACTGGCGGGATATCGATGTCAGCCATCCCTGGGAAAGACAAGGTTATCCGACCTATGATGGGTTTGCCTGGTATCGCCTGCAAACGATCCTTCCCTCTTCGCTGCGTACAACTTCCTTTTTCAAGGATTCTATCCGCATCTGGCTTGGCGACATCGACGATGGCGGGGAAGTCTACATCAATGGCAAACTGGTCTATAAGAACTGGACGACGGGTGATATTAAAAACGGTCTGTATGGGTTAGGCGTTGTCACTATAGCGGCGGCAGACCCGGTCCTGCTTTGGGATCAGCCAAATACCATCGCGGTCCGCATTTTCGACAGCGGCGGTGATGGGGGGATCTATGGACCCGATCTTTCGCTGCGGATGGCCAGCCCGCTGGACAATCTGGTCATCGACACCGACGAGCCCTTTTTATTAAAGGGCGGAGATAGTCTTGCAAAGAAGATCGTGCTGAGGACAAGCGACGGCAAGTATACCTTTACCGGCAAGCTGCACATCAAAGTAATTGACCCGGAAAATGGGGCCGTAGTGCTTGCAAAGACGGAGCCGGCGGTCTTCTCTATTAACCGGCCATTCGCCGCGGCGCTGGACTTCAAGCCTCCCGGCAATAAATCGTATACCGTTTCTTTTACCTACACGGATGGCCGCTCCGGCCAGGCATCGACCGTAAAGCAGGGTACCCCGTATATCCTGACGCCACCGGTGTCGCCAAGACCAAGGATCAATTCCGCGGCTGTCTATGGGGCCCGGCCCGGGCACTCTTTTCTTTATAGGATACCCGCTACCGGCACGGAGCCCCTGGACTACCAGGCCACCGGCCTGCCGGCCGGCCTCGCCCTCGATCGGTCCACCGGTATCATCACCGGCATGGTAGCCCAAAATGGAGACTATCCTGTCATGGTTACCGTGGCTAATAAGACCGGGACCGCAACAAAAGCATTGACCATCCGCATCGGCTCGTCCATAGGGCTGACACCTGCCCTGGGGTGGAACAGCTGGAATGCCTGGGGAGTCAGCGTAGACGACAATAAAGTCCGCATCTCGGCGAAATCCTTATCCGACAAGCTAAGCGCTCATGGCTGGGGGTATATCAACATCGATGATGGCTGGGAAGCGCCGCGCCGTGGCCCTTCTGGCCAGATCCTTACTAATGATAAGTTCCCGGATATGAAGGCGCTCACTGACTATGTTCATAGCCTGGGGCTTAAGATGGGCATTTATTCCTCACCCGGCGCCACCACCTGCGGGGGGTATCTGGGAAGCTGGCAGCATGAAGCTCAGGATGCCCGGAGCTATAACGACTGGGGGATCGATTATTTGAAATACGATATGTGTTCCTACCGTGATATCACTGGCAGCAACCCGAGCCTGGAGGCCTTACAAAAACCTTATATTGTCATGCGCTCCGCTTTGGATAGTGTGAGCAGGGATATCATCTTCAGCTTTTGCCAGTACGGCATGGGCGATGTATGGACCTGGGGCGCAGCCGTCGGCGGCAACAGCTGGCGAACCACCGGCGACATCAATGACAGCTGGGAAAGTATGAGCGACATCGGCTTTAGCCAATCGCCTATAGCTCCGTACTCCAATCCAGGACATTTCAACGACCCCGACATGCTCGTAGTAGGCAAGGTAGGCTGGGGCTCCAGCCAGCACGATACGCACCTTACGCCGGATGAGCAGTATACCCATATCAGCTTGTGGAGCCTGCTGTCCGCACCGTTGCTCATCGGCTGCGATCTGGGTTCTGTAGATAAATTTACGTTGAGCCTGCTAACCAATGATGAGGTGTTGGCCGTCGACCAGGATTCTTTGGGCATGGCGGCCCGGCAGGTGATCAGGACGGATAGCTTCCAGGTCTGGAAGAAAACGCTGGCTGACGGAAGCTATGCGGTTGGCCTGTTCAATACTTCGTCGAGGTATCAAACGATTGCCCTGGATAGGGAAAAGCTGGGATTGAGCGGTTATGATAAGATCAGGGATCTATGGCGTCAAAAGGAGCTGGATCCTAAGGGGAGGGAATTAATGGAGAAGATACCGCCGCATGGTGTGCGGTTGCTGAAGCTATCGAAGCTATAGCTCCTGCTCTCCTGTATTCGCCCCCCGATGGAACGAAAACCCCCGCGAGCTATCGCGGGGGTCTAAAACCGTATGCATAGAAAAATAACTTTTGGTCAGGGTCTACTGCGCTCGGTTTTTCATAAGGAATGCTATCCGGTACGAATTCAACGGTATCCCCCATTATGGCTAACGACTAAGATGGACCCGACCTTACAGGCCGTGGTCAGCTTGTTTTACATCTTTGTCAGGACAATGGAATTTACATACCTGCTGAGGACAAAGAAACAATATCTGGTTATAGAACGATCAAAAAAAAAGGACATTGTCGGAAAAATAGGGGATATCCCCTATCAAAAGAGCTGTCATTACACACAAATCTTATGTTAGTGAGCCCGCAACGGTACCGGGCCCTGGCGATCAGGAAGGGAATGGCGGGCCGCATAATCCATAGCCTCCTGGAAAGTCGTGATCCAGATATCTTTCCTGTTTTTGACAAGGAAGTCGATCAGTTCCTGGTGGACGGCAGACGAGGTGGTGATATAATCTCCCCCGATCCCATGAAACATGATGATCCCCATGCCACCGCTTTGCTCGACTTTTTTTACGTAGGCGATCAACGCAGCTGAGCTTGTGCTATCTTCCAGCCCGAAAGAAGGTATTCGCAAGAGGTCGAGGTGGGAGAAATCGGTTACCACAGCATCGGTGTCGCCGCCGATCCGGGCGTATTTGACCAGTTTATACCGGCGAAGTGAATCTACATAATCTTTGCCGCCTAAGGTAGTCTCGGCGCATGGATAGGCAAATGTCCTGGTATTTTTACCGTCTACCGCAAATAGCATTCTGTTCATGATCTCGATCTCGCGGACCATCTGGTAGGCTGTCATATGATCCGAGGAGACAGTCACATCTTCCGAGCTTGAACAGGGATGGTACAAAGTATGGTTACCCAGCTCAAACCCCTGTTTTGCCAATGAGCGCCACCTGGGTATGGTCGAGGGGTCGATATCGCTGGTCAAAAAGAAGGTGGCTTTAAAGCCGGCTTTCTGCAGCTGCGGGACGGCATTGTTCAGCTGGGAGAGCAGCGCATCATCATAGGTGAGTACGATCACAGCCTTTTTATGATGCGGCCATAGCAACGGCTGGGCCGAGGTGACAAGGAAGGCGAATAGTCCCGACAGGAGTAAGATGAATTTTGTTCGATAGCTGTGGCGCATGTGATGCGTCAAATTTACGAAAAAGGACGGGGAGAGCTGGAATTAACTTGTTAACGGACAGTTACTTGGGATCTTTGATCACGTCCTTGACCGCCAACGCGGCAGCGAATATAGGTTGCGGAGTCGACAGCCGACACCTTTCCATAAGTATAGACGGTATCTGCAGTATGCTTACCGCCGAGGATCTTCCCCGGAAGCCGACTGGCCGAGAAGAACATCGCTAAGGTAGCAGCTAGGGAAAACAGGCTATTTTTCATTTGAATAGCAATATACGTCTTTTTTATTAGCCTACCAAATTGGTAGACTAATAAATTTTTAATAATATTGTGGGGAATGAAACTCGATGAGCATATTTTGTTAAGCTCTCTGAAACAGGGTGACCGGAAGGCCTTTTCGGAAATCTACGATCGATATTGGGATAAATTGCTGGCTATCGCCTTCCATCATAGTAAGAATAAGGATATTGCCGAAGAGATTGTGCAGGAGGTCTTTCTGAGCCTGTGGAAGCGGCATGCAACGGTGTCCATCCATACTATAGAGAATTACCTTGCCACGGCGGTAAAATTCGCCGTTTTTGACTACATCCTAAAAGAGAAGCGGCGAAAGGAGCTGTTGGCCGGCAATTACGTCCCGGATTCCGTACAT
>JAMFRX010000588.1 GCA_026224995.1 Puia dinghuensis | reverse complement strand
GGTACCTGCCGGATGAAGCTGGCCCACTTTTCCGCCGGATATTGCTTGGTGAACCAAACGGAGGCGGGCGAGACGGTGATATAAGGACTGCCTTTATAGGGCCGGGTCTTGTCCATGTCGGCTGCGGCGGGATACAGGCGGGGCCGGGCGGCCTGATCGTCGGTGAAGGCGCTGATGAGCGCCTGGTTGCGCTGGATCTCATGGACGATAGGGCCGGCGGGGATGGCCCCGGGCTGGACGGGTGCGCTGATGACGTGGGGAACACGGTGGGTGAAGAAGCGGCTGAGCGGGTTCTTGTCGAAGCCAATGGTCTCTTTGGCGCCGGAGAAGACGGTCAGCAGGCCCGTGGCGGCGAAGCGCTGCACGTTGATGACCTTGTCATAGCGTTCGCCGCGGATGCGGCGGGACATGGCCCAAAGGTTTTTGAGCTTGCCTTGCTTTTTATCCCATATGAGCACTTCGTGCAGCCAGGGATGGGCCTTGAGCAGGCCCTCATTTCCCTTTCGGACGAGGCAGTCGATGCGGGCGTCGGGGAAACAGGCGTGTAGCTTTTCCAGTAAGGCGGTGGCGAGGACCACATCGCCGATGAAGGCGGTCTGTATAACCAGGAATTTCTGCACGGGGGGCAAATATAGGATTTTAGGGCCGGATGACCGTTGGCTCGCCACCGGCATTCCACTTTATGATAGCGGAGGGTTCGGATGGCGTAAGGTCGTCACGACGGTGGTGGACGGCATAGTCCACGCCGGTGACTATGCGGGGGTCGATACCCGGGAAGAAGGCGGGCGCGGGCGCGCCGGAGATGTTGGCAGAAGTGGAGACGATGGGCTTGCGAAAGCGTTTGATCAGGTGGCGGCAAAAAAGGTCGTCCACAAGGCGGATGGCGACGGTGCCGTCGACGTTGATGAGATTGTCCGCCAGGCCGATGGCTCCTTCGTAGATGACGGTGGTAGGTTTTTTGACGGTCCGCAGATAGTCGAAGACGCGGAGGTCGGGCTGGCTGGTGTACCGGAGGATATCGCGCTCGTCCGCCATCAGCACGATGAGGCTTTTCGCCGCTTCACGCTGTTTAAGCGTGTAGACCCTGGCCACGGCGCCGGGATCGGTAGCGTCGCAGCCGATGCCCCAGATGGTGTCGGTCGGATAGACGATCAGGCCGCCGGCCTGAAGGGCGGCAAGAGCATTGGCTATGTCTTGGTCGAAGTCCATATCTTTTTCCGGCGCAAAAATACTTGTAAGTTTGCATCCAACTTAAAAACGTTGAAATGGAATTGAAACAACTGATCATGGAGGCCTGGGGCAACCGGGGACTTTTGCAAGAGACCAGGTATGCCGATGCGGTACGGGCTGTTATCGAAGAAGTGGATAAGGGAAGGCTTCGTGTCGCATCACCTGCCGAGGTTCAGGGAGCGGCATCCGAAGATGGAGCTGCCGGCTGGACGGTAAACGAATGGGTGAAACAGGCTATCCTCCTGTATTTTGGCATCCAGCCCATGCAGACCTGGGATGTGGCGCCTTTTGAATTCTATGACAAGATGCTGCTCAAGAAAGACTATAAATCCCTGGGCGTACGGGCGGTCCCGCATGCCGTTGCCCGTTATGGGGCCTTTCTGGCCCGGAACGTGGTGCTGATGCCCAGCTACGTGAATATCGGGGCTTATGTGGATGAGGGGACGATGGTGGATACCTGGGCGACCGTAGGCAGCTGCGCCCAGATCGGCAAAGGGGTGCATCTCAGCGGTGGCGTAGGTATCGGCGGAGTGCTGGAGCCGCTGCAGGCGGCGCCGGTGATCGTGGAAGACGGCGCCTTCCTGGGCAGCCGGAGCATCGTAGTAGAAGGAGTGATCATAGAAAAAGAAGCGGTGCTGGGAGCCAATGTGGTCCTTACCCAATCCACCAAGATCATAGACGTCAGCGGCGCCACTCCCGTGGAATACAAGGGCAGGGTTCCGGCGAGGAGCGTCGTCATCCCGGGCAGCTACCTGAAGAAATTCCCTGCAGGAGAATACAATGTGAGCTGCGCGCTGATCATCGGGCAACGGAAGCCGAGCACGGACCTCAAGACGAGCCTGAACGACGCGTTGCGGGATTTTAATGTTTCGGTATAGGATATCTGCCAGCAAGAGCATGCTACCGACCAAAAAGACCTTACTGCAAGGCTTCCTGATCTCGTTTTCCGGAGCCATTATCTTTTCCACCAAGGCCATCATCGTGAAGCTGGCCTTCCGGGGAACCCATGCGGATGGGCTCACCCTGCTGATGCTCAGGATGCTGCTGTCCCTACCCTTTTATCTGCTGGCGGCCTTATGGGGAAGCAGGCAGACGGGGAATATTCGTATGAAGCCGAGGCAATGGTGGGGCGTGCTCGCATTGGGGCTGCTAGGCTATTACCTGAGCAGCTTCTTCGATTTCATCGGCCTGCAATATATCTCGGCCGGCCTGGAGCGGCTGATCCTGTTCCTGTATCCCAGCTTCTCGGTGATGATCAATAGCCTCCTGTTCCGGCAACGGATAAGCCGGGCCCAGTACTGGGCGCTGGCGCTGACCTATACGGGTATCGGCATCGCCTATTTCGGGGAGCTTCGGATCGACGCCGGCAATCCTAACTTTTATTGGGGCAGCTTTCTGATCTTCCTCTGTGCGGTGACCTATGCCTTTTACCTGTCTGGTACAGGGAGGGTTGTTCCGTTGCTGGGGGCGGCGAAATTCACCACCTACAGCATGCTGGCGGCGACGACGGCGGTCCTGGTCCATTACTTCCTCCGCCAGGCAATTTCGGGTAAGGCGCTGCTGCCTCTGGGTCCGGGCAACGGACCACTATGGATCTATGGATCACTGCTGGCCGTAGTGGCGACGGTGATCCCCTCCTATATGCTATCGGCAGGCATGAAGCGCATCGGCGCCAACAATGCGGCGATCGTAACGAGCGTGGGACCGGTATCTACGATACTCCAGGCACATTTTTTCCTGGGCGATAAGATCTTCATCGAGCAGGTGATCGGCACGGTGCTGGTGATCGTGGGTGTGCTGGTCATCGGCTGGAAAGGACAGAAGGCAGAAGCGGAGGTCGAAGCCGAAGCCGAGGCCGCGCACTGAAGAAAAAAACTGTGCTTTTTTGGGCGGGGAGTCTATCTTTTCCTATATTTGCACCCCCGAAAGGGAGATGCCCAAGTGGCGAAATTGGTAGACGCACTGTGTTCAGGTCGCAGCGTCCGAAAGGGTGTGTAGGTTCGAATCCTATCTTGGGCACTAAAAGGCCTTGTAAGTTAAAAAACTTACAAGGCCTTTTCATTTTTCCGTAAAGTAAAGAAAGTAAAAAAGACGCCCTTTGGGGGCGTCTTTAATTTTATGTCAAAACAGTTGGCTAGTGCTGTGCCCACCACAAGGGTGTCAGCACGGCATCCGGCCCACTCAGCTCGCTTAATGCCTGATTGTAGCCATTGATGTTGCTATTCTTTACCGAAGAGGGATAGATTATCCGTTGCGGCAGGAATTGCTGATTGGCGGTATTCAGGTTTGCCGAGTTCATCGACGGCAATGTATTAATGGGCGATTCCAACACCACATTCTCAAAGAAGGGCAGGCCCAGCCGCCGGTGATCGCTCCAGGTTTCCAATGGCAGCCAGGGGGTCTGCGCGATGAATTTTTGGGTGATGATCTTAGTGAGGGGATCATTTTTCAGCGAGCCACCTTTATAGAGGTTGTTTGTCGGATAAGTGATCGACCTGGTCCCCGGGGTATTGGTTACGCCATCCACATAGGATGCCGTAAAGCTTGCAGGGGGTTCGGTGGTATGGTTCCAATCTACAGAGGTGCCGACCCGATTGTAATCATCGGAGGCCAGGTAAGTGGACTGATAAGTGGCGGGCACTTGCCAATAGACTAAGCTTGAGATGATCC
>JAMFRX010000587.1 GCA_026224995.1 Puia dinghuensis | reverse complement strand
TAGACGGCGCCCAAACCCTTACAGGTCGGGCAGGCCCCATAGGGGGAATTGAAAGAAAAACTGTTGGGCGAAGGCTCTTCATAGCTGATGCCGGTGTCTTCGCACATCAGCTGCTTGCTGTACTGGAAGAGCTTGTTATCGTCGTTGAGCAGGAGGAAGATGAGGTCTTTCCCCATCTGCAGGGCCTTTTTGACGCTTTGCCCGAGGCGGACCTTCATGTCTTCGGTGGCCGCCAGGCGGTCGATGACGACTTCGATATCGTGGATCTTATACCGGTCGACCTGCATCTTGGCGACGAGGTCTTTGACCTCGCCGTCGACCCGGACCTTGAGGTAGCCTTTTTTGCGGATGTCCTCAAAGAGCTCCCGGTAGTGCCCTTTGCGGCCCCGGACGAGCGGCGCCAGAACAGATATCTTCTTGTTCTTGAATTTCTTATAAACATTGTCCACGATCTCTTCTTCGCTGAATTTGGTCATCAGCTTGCCGGTATTGTACGAATGCGCTTCCCCGATCCGGGCGTACAGGAGGCGCAGGAAGTCATAGATCTCCGTGACGGTGCCGACCGTGCTGCGGGGATTTTTGTTGGTGGTCTTCTGTGCGATGGAGATCACGGGGCTGAGGCCGGTGATCTTGTCAACGTCGGGTCTTTCCATATCGCCGATGAACTGCCGGGCATAGGCCCCGAAGCTCTCCATATAGCGACGCTGGCCTTCGGCATAGATGGTGTCAAAGGCCAGGGAAGACTTTCCGCTCCCGCTGATGCCGGTGATGACAACAAGCTGATTCTTAGGAATGCGGATATCGATGTTCTTGAGATTGTGCACCCGGGCGCCGGACACTTCTATTATTTCTTCTCCGGGCTCGATCCCGATGTCGGTGTTATCTTGTGAGATGGGCATATTTGCTAAGGTAAGTACAACAACCGGAATGGGGCGATAGTTGCGCCAACTTTTGCTAAAAATTTTGGGCCCGGGCGAAACCCGGGCCCAAGGATAGGCTAGATGATTATGGATGAACTATTTATGTAAGGTTATCTTCGGCAGATTGACCACTTTCATCGAATCCACGGTAATGCTGCTAAGGGTAGTATCCTGGTAGCCGTTGCCGCCTTTGAAGGTAAAGGACCATGATCCTGCGGGCACATTTCGGAACTCATACTGACCATTCCAGAATGGCACGGCATAGATGGTGTCCGTTCCGCTGATACCGGTGACCAATGCGCCTGCGCCCGGGGGCAGCACCTGGCCTACGACCTTGGCCGTCACCATGTCGTTGAACACAGTAAAGTAGGGTTGCAGCAGGAATTCACCATTCCAGAAGAAGATAGACCGGGCGAGGTTGAAGTCCAGCCAGATCTTGAATTCGTTGTTGGAGACGTCCTGTACGTTGGTCCTGCTCACGTTGATCGTGAAATAAGGATTGGGTCCAAACACTTCCAGCGGATAGGAGGTCGTGCTGTCGGTGAATACGGTATTGTCGCTGCCCAGGGTGATCTGGATCTTGATGATCTTGCCGGTTGAATAGAGACCTGAGGCCAGCAAGGTATCCGTACCGTTGCGCAGCTGAAGGAGATCATAGACGCCGGGGGTGATGCTGAGCGTATCCCAGATCACCGATTTGTTGGCTTGCGTACGATGGAAGCCGCAATAGCCGGCGTCCCACTGGTCGTCAACATCCGCTGCATTCTGGGTGGTGGCGGTGTCTATTTCTACGGTTACCTGGCGAATATCGATCAATACTTTGGAGAGGCTTACCGGGCCGTCCATCATGTAGAGCGAAACCTGCGACTGGCCTTTGGGAACGTTGGGGTTGGAACTGGAAGAATTGTTTTTGTTGCAAGCAAAGACGAGGAGCAGAGCTGTAGCGCCTGAAGCAGCTATCAGCCATTGGATTACCGTTTTCATGTTTTGAAGTTTTATAGGTAGAGATACTCCATCGTCTGGAATATAGTTGCCAAAAACCGTTCCAAAAGCGCGTTATTGATCCGTTAAGCGATGAGCGCAAGCCGATCTCTCACCAAGAAAATTTGGAAATTTAGAAAAAGGCCTTAATTTTGCACCAGTTCTTACAACATCTCTTATCAAGAAAGGCTGAGGGAAATGGCCCAAAGAAGCCTTGACAACCTGCGATCATTTACGTAGTAAATCTGTTTTTGCGACGCAAATGACGTAAGGTGCCAACTCCATCCCGATGGAATATCGGGACAGATAAGTCAGATCCCAGCTTGACAATATTGATCATCTATATTACTAGCTCTTCTGACGAAATCAGAAGAGTTTTTTTTTGTCCGGCCGGCAACGGTGGCGGGCGACTCTTCTGAAGGCCTTGGTAAGTGGTGTCGCTGAACAATTTTTTTACTCAACCAAAAAATTTGTTTTTATGCAAGCGACAACACAACTGATCCACAGCATTCCTGTAGACCCATTAACCGGCGCCATCTCGGTGCCTATTTACCAGACTTCAACCTTCGTGCAGGATGCGCCGGGCGTCAACAAGGGGTATGACTATGCCCGGACGGGCAATCCCACACGCGCCACGCTGGAGGGGCTGGTAGCGCAGCTGGAAGGCGGCAGCACCGGCGTAGCTTTTGCCAGCGGACTGGCGGCCATAGATGCCGTGGTCAAGCTGCTTCAATCCGGCGACGAGATCATTGCGTGTGATGACATCTACGGCGGCGCCTTTCGACTTTTCGAGCAGGTGTACAAGAAGTTCGGCATCACGGTTCATTATGTCGATACGTCCAACCCTGAAGCCGTGTTCCAGGCGCTGACGCCGAAGACGAGGCTCATCTGGATCGAAACGCCTACGAACCCTACGCTCAAGATCACCGATATCCGGGCGGTGTCGAAGATCGCAAAGGCTCATAAGGCAGGGGGATCCGACGGGCGGGTTCTGCTCTGCGTGGACAACACATTTGCCACTCCTGCACTGCAGCAGCCTTTGCTCCTGGGCGCCGACCTGGTGGTCCATTCGGGAACGAAGTACCTGGGCGGGCATAGCGATCTGATCGCGGGGCTGGTGGTAACGGCAGATGCCGAATTAGGTCAGCAGGTAAAGTTCCTGCAGAATGCCAGCGGGGCCATCTTAGGGCCTTTCGACAGCTGGCTGCTTATCAGGGGCATCGAGACCCTGCACCTCCGGATACGGCAGCATAGCGCCAGCGCACGCGCGATCGCGGCCTTTTTAGAAGGGCACCCTGTCGTGGACAAGGTCTACTATCCGGGTCTGCCTACGCATCCCGGTCATCTTGTAGCCGCGGGGCAGTCCAAGGGGTTTGGCGGCATCGTATCCTTCTCGCTCAAGGAAGACAGCATCGAGGCGGCTACGGCCTTTGTAACGTCGACGGAGCTCTTTAAGCTGGCGGAGAGCCTGGGGGGTATCAAGAGCCTGGTTTCGCATCCGGCGCAGATGACGCATAAGACCATTCCGGCGGAGAAGCGCAGGGCTGCGGGTGTTGTAGATGGGCTGATCCGTTTGTCGACGGGCCTGGAGGATACGGAAGACCTGATCGCCGATCTGCGGCAGGCGTTGGACCGGCTGGAGCTAAAAGCCGAAAAGGCCGAAAAAAAGGAAGAGAAAGTATACGCATAACAATAAAAAAGACAACTACCATCAATGGAAACGCATAAGCAGCTGACGATCGGGCTTTTTGGATTCGGCGTTGTAGGAGAAGGCCTTTACAAGGTCTTGCAGCAGACTCCCAGCCTCAAGGCTTCTATCAAGAAAGTATGTATCAAGCATTCCGGCAAGAAGAGGGAGGCGCCGGCAGAGCTTTTCACCACAGATCGCGATATCATCCTGAACGATCCTGAGATAAATGTGATAGTGGAAGTGATCAATGAGTCGGGGCCTGCCTTCGAGATCGTGTCACGGGCATTGAAAAGCGGCAAGAGCGTAGTGAGCGCCAGCAAGAAGATGATCGCCGAGCATTTACCGGAGCTGCTGCAGCTGCAGAAAGAGACCAGCGCCAGCCTGCTGTACGAGGCGGCCGCATGCGCTTCCATTCCCGTGATCCGGAATTTGGAAGAATACTATGACAATGACCTGCTGCATTCCATAAAGGCTATCGTCAACGGCAGCACGAATTTCATCCTCACCAAGATGTTCGAAGAGAAGCTGGAATTCCAGGAAGCCTTGCTGCTGGCCCAGCAGCTGGGCTTTGCGGAGAGCGATCCGTCGTTGGATATAGAGGGTTATGATGCGGCGAATAAATGGACCTTTCTGCTGACGCATGCCTATGGCATCGTGGAGAAGACGGAGAATTTAGTCTTCAGCGGCATCGATCATATCCATGCCGGGGATGCCGAGGTGGCGAGGGAGAAGCACTATGACATCAAGCTGGTAGCGCAGGCCAAGAAGCTGGCCAATGGAAAGGTGGCGGCCTTCGTGCTGCCGCAGTTCATCCGGCAGGACGACCACCTGGCTTTTGTGAAGAATGAGTTCAATGGGGTGGTGATAGAGAGCGGCTTTGCAGACAAGCAGTTCTTTTACGGCAAGGGTGCGGGCTCCTTCCCTACTGCCTCGGCGGTGCTGAGCGATCTCTCTGCCTTGCGGTATGAGTACAAATACGAATACAAGAAATTATATCATCATACTCCGCACGAGCTCACGGATGACTTCTATGTCCGGGTATATCTGAGCTTCGACGACCTGAAGTATATTCCCAAGGAGAAGTTCCAGTCCATCGAGGAGTGGCATGCCGACAACGAACGGAAGTACCTGATCGGCGTCATTCATTTCCGGGATATAAAGGGGCATACGTGGTGGCGGGAGAACGGAACGTCGCTGGTGCTGACGCCGGATCCGATCATCGAGGATATGGAGGTACGGAAGCTCAAGAAGAAGAGTTTAGAGCTGGCGGGGCTCATTTAAAGCGACGGGCATAGCCCAGGGAAAGCAGCACGTTACCCGTATTGTTCTTACCGTCTTCGCTGTATTTCTGAATGTTAATGAACCCATATTCGAAGCGGGCGTCGAAGAAGATCTTGTCTTTCGGATCCACTTTCCAGTCCACGCCACCGCCGCCGGTGGCGCCGACATTAAGACGCCGGATGCTGGAGGTAACGTCTGTATTGGCGGTGAAGTCCTGGGCCGGCACGGGATATCCCTGTTCGGTAAGCGGCATCTGTCCCTCCGGATCTTCGTAGATCACGCTGGTCCCTTTGGTCTTTTCTGCGGCATGGAGCAGGTAGCCGAGGTATGGGCCGCCGTTGACGTACCAGCCGAAGGTCTTACCCCAGGAGAGCTTGGCCATGATCGGCAGCTCCAGGTAATTGAGGACGGCTTTGTTCTTAAAATTCGCATAGAGATAAGAGCCGGGGGG
>JAMFRX010000072.1 GCA_026224995.1 Puia dinghuensis | reverse complement strand
CTGTTCAACAAAGGCAAGATCACCGATACGCCGGACATGCTCTCCAGCCTGCGATATGCAGAGGAAGTAAAAGGGCCCGGTCCCGGCACTATTTTCGATTTCTCACCCGAAGAGGGCATGCTCCGGCTGACGGAAAAATGCAGCGGATCCGGGGACTGCCGTAAGACGCACATCACCGGCGGCACCATGTGCCCGAGCTATATGGCCACCCGCAACGAGAAAGACACTACAAGAGCGAGGGCGAATGTCCTCCGGCAATACCTGAATAAAAAACCGGAGATCTTCGGGCAGGGTAGGGAAGCGGAGATCGTAAAAGATGTCCTCGACCTGTGTCTTGCCTGTAAAGGCTGCAAAACGGAATGTCCGTCTTCCGTTGACGTCACGAAGCTGCGGGCTGAATTCTTGTTCCATTACCAACAGGAGAATGGCATTTCCTTTAGGACCAGGATCATCGGGGCCTTCAGCAGGCAGATGAGGCTGGCGTCCGCATTCGCGCCGGTGTACAACGCGCTCACCAGGAACCGCCCCATTCGCCGGACCATCAACCGGCTCCTGGGCTTTCATCCGGAGCGGTCGCTGCCGGAAGTGGCTGGTCTGACGGTCAGGGATTGGCATCGGAAAAGGAAGGTGAGTCCGGGCCTGGGCGCACAGGCTGGGAGCCAGGTCTTGAGTGCCCAGGGTGGGAGCCAGGCCCAACGGAAGGTCTATTTGTTCTGCGATGAATTTACCAACTACAATGACTTTGAGACCGGGAAGAAGACGATCCTGCTGCTGGAAAGCCTGGGCTATACCGTCATCATCCCCGAGCACGTAGATAGCGGCAGGTCTTATCTGTCGAAGGGGCTGCTGATACAGGCCCGTTCCTGCGCAGCGCAAAATGTGGAGGCGCTATATGGCCTCGTCGGTGAGGAGTCACCGCTGATCGGTATCGAGCCTTCCGCCATCCTTGGGTTCAGGGATGAATATAAGAGCCTTCTGGACGGGGAAGGTCAAAAAAAGGCCGATGCGCTCAGCAAGCACGTTTATCTCTTCGAGGAGTGGTTCTACCGGGAGATGCAGCGTGGGAATATCGAGTCGGCCAGCTTCACGACGGACCCCCAGCGGATTGTCTTACACGGTCATTGCCATCAAAAAGCCCTGTCGGACATGCATGTGGCGCAAGCTGTCCTAAGCCTTCCGGAAGGCTTCTCCGTCCATGTCCTGCCGACAGGGTGCTGTGGGATGGCGGGCTCTTTTGGGTATGAAAAGGAGCATTTTGGGGTGTCGATGAAGATCGGTGAGCTCGTGCTCTTCCCGGCTGTCGCCGGAGAGGCCGATACGACGATCATAGCGGCATCGGGGACCAGCTGCCGACACCAGGTGAAAGATGGGACGGGGAGGAAGGCCCTGCATCCGGCAGAGATCTTGTATAATGCGCTAAAAAAGTCGTAGATTTGCATCATAAACAGTAAAACAGCAGATATATCTCTCTCATCTGCGTTTCAACCCACCCGCCATTTAGCCGGGAAAAAGGAGACGCGACTGCCTTCTTGTCTTATAACTCGGTCAATCAAACCACATTTGTCAGGCCCGAAAATCGGGACGGCTTTTTGCATTTGTGATAACACATCTATATTTTAAAACAAAAACAGGGAAATAAATATGTCAGAAACATGGAACAAAAGAGAAAGGGAACGAAACAAACAACAAAAAAAGAAAGAGAAGCTTGAGATTAGAAAGGAGAAGAAGCTGGCCAATAAGGGCAATACTAATCTGGAAAGCATGCTGGCTTATGTCGATGAGAATGGAGATCTTTCTTCCAAGCCTGTGGACCCCAGGAAAAGGGTATCCATCAATGTAGAGGATATCGAGATCGGCGTACCCAAGCAGAGGGAGCTTCTTCCTGAGGATCTTATCCAAACTGGGATCGTGACGCTCTTCAAGGACGATAAGGGCTATGGGTTCATTAAGAACCTGGAGACCCAGGAAAGTTATTTCTTCCACGTCAAGTCTTTGATCGATCCGGTGAAGGAAAATAACAAAGTGAACTTTGAAGTTGAAAAAGGCCCCAAGGGTTTGAATGCCGTGAATGTACGGATAGTGAGGGCCTAGCGATAATTGACCTGATAAAGCCGGCTGGACTTTCGTTTGGCCGGCTTTCATCTACTCCGACCTCAAGCTTTTCGCCGGATTGGCCGTCGAAATTCCTTGCCCAAATCCAATAAAAGATTGGAAATTAATAAGTTGCATTTTTTTACGGTGACCTATCATGGTTCCAGGATTTATTCTATCTTTATCCCGCCTCGATTTGCATCGCGCCTTTTTTCTTTTCTTCGCCTCTTCCGCCGTTGCTAAAAGTTATCAATTCAGTCAAATCATCGGATCGCAGCTTGCCAGTATCATCAAAGGTTATCTTTTCAGTGTAAGGTTTTTAGTAAATAATTTAAAACGTTCATTGTTTAAAATGTTAACTATGAGACTTTCTGAGTTCATCTTATTGAATGAGAGCGAAAAAAAATCGACTGTTCTTCACCAAGGAGTGGCCCTCGCTAAGAGAAGTAGTTTTGATTCCTTGGTATTTCTGTTTCAGCTGGGTAATTATTATGTGGAAGCGTATTGCAATCCTGAGACTAAAGCGATCTTGGAATACAGAATGTTTGATAACATCGATGCGCTCGAACCTTATTTGGAAGGCATTCCACTCGATCAGCTGCTGAAATGACTATGTTCATTTTTTTTACTATCCCGTTCCTTGCAACGGGATATTTTATTTTGTGGCTAACGGTGCCGGTAAGGCAATGAAACACATTGTGGTTTGCTGATTAGTCGCTTGCCTTCGAGCAATATGATTTGGGTATTGAAAAATAAATTATCTTCGTAATGGTTAAAATAATTAGTAGCACTTGCCTGCCAGTCAATTTCATAACGATAAAGGGACTGCTCCCCTTGCCAACGAATGCCTTCTCATACATCAGGTATCCGAAGGCAACTGGGATGCATACACCAGCCTGTTCAACTACTATCTTCCGAAACTCTCCCAATACATATATCCCTTTGCCAATCAATCCATGGCGGATACCGAAGAGGTCATCCAGGAAGTCTTTTTGAAGATCTGGGAAAAAAGAGAAATGCTGCTGCATGTCCGGTCATTCGATCATTATTTGTTCAGAATGGCCAGGAATAAGCTGCTTGATCTGATCGAAAAAAACAGGTCCTCGCGTAATCTGCATGCGAAATATGCAAGAACGCGGGAAACCGCCTACAACGCAACCGAGCAGTCCTTGCTTTATGCCGAATACCATGCGCTTGCGCAGGAAGCCATTGGTCTACTGTCCCCCAGGCTACAAACTGTTTTCCTGCTGAGCTCCCAGAACGAACTGTCAATCACTGAGATAGCTGACAAGCTCGCACTTCCCCGGGAAACGGTAAAAAAGAGGCTTTACCTGGCCAGTAACTCCATAAAGAACTACCTGCGCTCGCATGCCGAATGGATAGGTTTGCTGGCGGGTTTTCTATTTTTCAATAAATAATTCCTTTCTTACTTCCCCTTTACGATCTGGCGTCCGTCTTCTGGATAACTCCCGTTATATGGATCTTGAAGCGGCCTTAAAGTTAGCAGATAAAATTGCATCCGGTCAGTACCAGCCTGATGAATTAGACCGATTCCTCGAATACATCGATTCGGCCGGCGCCGACGAAGTCAACCGTGTCCTGGATGCCTATAAGCTCGGGCTCGACCTGCAAGAGGAATATCCGCTGCACGTGCGGCCGGATTTCATGAACAGGCTGAAGGCATTGCGTCCTTCCCTGGAAGAGCCCGTTGCCACGGTCCTGTCCATAGAAAGGCGGCGATCCTATTGGCCGCAGCTACGAGTCGCTGCAGTCATCCTGCTCGCCATAGGGACAGGTTTTTATTACGTAAGGCATGCACCGGAAAAAGAGCATGTTATCGTACAAATTGCTGCTGCATCAACGGCAATAAAAGCGCCACAAACGACCCGGGCTATGATAACTCTTTCCGACGGGCGAAAATTATCTCTTGACAGCGTGGCTACGGGTAGTCTGATTAGCCAAGGCGGGGTCCGGATTGTGAAACTGGCTGATGGCCGCATTGCCTACCAGGGGAACACAACTGCTGTTATGTATAACACGCTGACCAATCCCCGGGGCAGCAAGCCTGTAAGCGTCACCCTTTCGGACGGCAGCATTGCCTGGCTGAATGCAGGATCGTCCCTGAGCTATCCCATGGCTTTTACTGGTAAGGAAAGAGTAGTGGAGATCGCCGGTGAGGGTTATTTCGAAGTGGCGCATAATAGCTCGATGCCTTTCCTGGTGAAATTACCGAATGGTGCTGGAAAGATACTGGTGCTCGGCACCCGTTTCAACGTAAACGCCTACAGTGACGAGGCTTCCGTCAAAGTATCCCTGCTGGAAGGCTCGGTCAATGTCTCACATTCTTCAGGCACCTACGCCCTGAAACCTGGACAACAGGCGCAACTGGATAGCGCAGGCGCCAGGATCACAAATGACGCCGACATGGACGAAGTCATGGCCTGGAAAAAAGGAAAGTTCCATTTCGGCGAAAAAATGGATATCTACACTATTATGCGGCAAATATCGAGATGGTACGACGTGGAGATAAGGTACGAAGGGAATGTCCATGGTCACATCGGCGGGTCGATCTCCCTCGATACTGATGTTTCCCAGGTGTTAAGAATGCTTGAGTCGACAGGCGGCGTTCATTTTAAGGTGGAGGGCAGGCAGGTGACCGTCCTGCCCTGAATATCGTGTATCCGTTGACCAAAACAAAAACCGCTTCGAGGTGAGATTCGAAGCGGCAGGATGTTCAGGTTAACCCAGTATATCTTTCGCGGACTACCAATTGTTTAACCCAAACTACCTAAAGGTATGGATTTTATTGCTATTGCCAGTCCTTCGCGCCCCCGGCCAAGGATACTAACCAAAACGTTGTCGATAATGAAATTGACCGCGATCATCCTGCTCTCCACCTGTCTTGCAGTACATGCTACAGGCTATTCCCAGATCACGCTTTCGGAGACGAATGCGCCCCTTCAAAAGGTCTTTAGGGAGATACAAAAACAAAGTGGGTACGACCTGCTTTTCAGCTATGAATTGCTCCAGCAGGCCGGCACAGTGACGGTAAAATTAAAGGGCGCCACTTTGCAGCAGGCTTTGGACGCCTGCCTGAGAGGCAAGGACCTCATATATACCGTCGAGGGGAATATGGTCATCATCCGGCGGAGGGCCGAGGCCGCACACGTCCTGGCCGCCATTGCCGACCCGGTGGAGATAAAGGGTAAGGTCGTTGGCGAAAGGGGCGAGCCTTTGTCAGGTGTCTCCGTCCAGATAAAAGGGACCAGCATGGGAACCGTCACCGATGAGGAGGGAGCGTTCAGCGTCAAGGTCGATGCAAAGACAAAGGTGGTCCTGGTGATCTCTTTTGTAGGCTATGAGCCCAGAGAGGTCGCCGTCGCTGGCAACGCTACTACGATCGTAAAATTGAAGGCCGCCGATGCGGGATTGAATGAAGTCGTCGTCATAGGCTACGGCACCCAACGAAAGAGCGACCTCACCGGTTCGCTTTCCCAGGTGACAGGAAAGGAAGTGAACTCCTATCCGTCCACCAATGTCATGCAGGCCTTATCGGGAAGAAGCCCGGGCGTGCAGGTGCTCCAGAATACGGGAGCGCCGGGAGCGCCGGTCAGCATAAGGATCAGGGGTACAAACTCCGTCCAGGGCAGCAATGAACCGCTATATGTCGTGGATGGCTATCCCACCACAGGGGCGCTGCAAGACCTCAATAATGCCGACATCGAGAACCTGGAGATACTTAAGGATGCATCAGCCACTGCCATCTATGGCTCCAGGGGCGCCAATGGCGTGGTTCTGATCACTACCCGGCACGGCAAGGGCGGGAAGACACAGGTAAATATCGATGCGGGCTACAGCACACAGTCGCTGCGAAAGAAGCTGGACCTGATGGATGGATCGCAGTATATGCAATTCGTAAATGAGACCAGGGCCAATGATAATCTGCCTGCTTATTTTACTGCTGGGCAGATCGACAGTGTCGGCAAAGGCTTCGACTGGCAGCACCTGACCTTCCGAAATGCACCGATAAAGACTCTGGCCCTCAACATCAGCGGCGGCAATGAAAAGACCCGGTATTCCCTGGCGGGAAGCGTTTTCCTGCAGGACGGGATCATTAAATCCAGCAATTACGACCGGTACTCTATGGTGTTCAACCTAAGCCATGAGATCAGCGAGAAGTTTAGCGTCACCATGTCCACTGTCCTGACCCGAATTGCCACCGAAGTCCAGAACAGTCAGGGAGGCAACCGGGGCAGCTCGCTGATCGCCGCTACCATTTCCAGTCCGCCGACACTCACTCCTTTTAACCCCGACGGTACTTACCGGAACATGCTGACAGCCTATCCATTTATTTCTAACGGGCTGTCAAATCCGCTTAACATTATCAACGAACAGTCCAACGAGCTCATCGGCGACCGGGTGTTGAGCAACGTAGCGCTGCTGTATAAGCCGATACCCGACCTCACCATCAAGATCATGGGTGGCATAGAGAATGCGGACGATCGTACGGATGCTTATACCACCACCAGGTTCATCAACTCCCAGGGCAGCGCGGGCGTCAGCGCCACCCAGTTCACCAGCTTGCTCAACGAGAACACT
>JAMFRX010000586.1 GCA_026224995.1 Puia dinghuensis | reverse complement strand
GTTGCGGCCGCGGTATCGGCCAGCTGAAGCCTTATGAGCTCATGGACCTCCTTTTTCAACTTGGGGTCGTAAAGGGGAAAACAGACCTCTATCCGCCGGTAGATGTTCCGGTTCATCCAGTCCGCGGACCCCAGGAAGATCTCTTCCTGCCCGTCGTTGTGGAAGATGAATATCCTTCCATGTTCCAGATAGCGGTCCACGATGCGCCGGATGGTGATGTTCTCGCTGACGCCGGCGATACCGGGGATACAGCAGCAGATGCCTCTTACGATGAGCTGTATATGTACGCCGGCCTGTGAAGCTTCATACAGGCGGGTGATGAGCGTCTGCTCTTCCAGGTTGTTGAGCTTGATGATGATGGAAGCCGGCCGGCCCGCATGGGCATGCTCTATCTCCCTGTCGATCAGTGAAAGAAAACGTTCCTGCAGGTTGAATTGTGCTACCAGCAGATGGTGGAAGGCTATCTTCTCGGACTTGCCGGGGTCTTTGCGTTTGCTGAGGAAGATGAACAGCAATTCCAATTCCCGCATGAGGTCGTGCTGCCCGGTAAGCAGGATATGGTCGGTATAGAAATGGGCGGTATTCTCGTTGAAGTTGCCGGTGGCCAGCAGGCCATAATAGTGGATACGGCCGTCGACATTTTGTTTGACCAGGCCGATCTTGGCATGGACTTTCAGGCCGGGGATGCTATAGATGATCCTGACGCCGGCCTCCTTCATCTTCCGGGCCCAGTGGAGGTTGTTGGCTTCGTCGAACCGTGCTTTGAGCTCTACGAAGACCGTGACTTTCTTACCGTTTCGGCTGGCGCTTATGAGGGCGTGCACGATGCGGGAGTCTTTTGCCACCCGATAAAGGGTCACATAGATCTCTTCCACCTGTGGATGGATGGCGGCTTCGTTGAAGAAACGAAGCACGGGATCATAGCTATGATAGGGGACGTGCAGCAGCAGGTCTTTTTCGGCGATCGCCTGCAGGATGCTGGGATGCGCTTCGTAGCCGCTGTGGAGGGAGGGCCAGGGCTTGTAGGAAAGCGCGGGGTCTTTGACTGGAAAGCCTGCCAGGTCGCGGAGGTTATGGTACCGGCCGCCTCCGACTACGGAAGCCCTGTCGAGGCTCAGCTGCCGGATCAGGGTCTCCAGGATACGCAAGGGAACTCCCGGCTCGTATAGCAGGCGGGTGGCGAGGCCGGCGTCCCGTTTTACCAGCTTCTTTTCTATCTTTTCCGCCAGGTCGCCCTGGTATTCGTCTTCGAGGTCCAGCTCGGCGTCGCGGGTGATCTTGAAGCTGAAGGCGCCGCTGAGCGTCGCACCGGGAAAGATATAGTCCAGGTTATCGCGGATGATATCGTCGATGAACAGGATATGCCGCAGACCTGGCGTCTCTATGGGATAGAACCGCGGCAGGCTGTCGGATGGGATATTCAGGACGACGAGCTGTTCGCCGGGGCTGCCCTGGTTGAGGACGATCAGGAAATACAGGTGGTCGTTCTCAGGGAAGAAGCCACGGCCCGATCCGGACAGCACCACCGGCTGAAGGAAGGCAAGCACCTGCGTAAGGAAATAGCTGTTGGCGGCCGCTTTTATCTCCGGCGGCATCGGGATATGATAGACGAAGCGGAGCCCCCCGGAGGCCAGTGCCGGGATCACCTGGCCTGTAAGCAACTGGCCGAAATGTTCGAACTGGGTGTTGAGGCGGGAGGTGATCTTCGTAAGCAGCTGTATTCCTTCGGCGGAGATATAGCTCTCCTTGGTGGCTTTGATCTTTTGCAGGGCCGCGATGGCGGGAATACGTACGCGGAAGAATTCGTCCAGGTTTGAGCTGTAGATAGACAGGAACAGGATCCGCTCGAGCAAAGGGGTGCTTTCCCTTGCCGCTTCTTCGAGGACGCGGCAGTTAAAGGTTAGCCAGCTGAGGTCGCGGTCAAAAAACGAGGATGAAGGCATATTGCAAAATAGTTTTTTTTAGTGATGCTGACACAAAAAAAGGCGACCCGGCCAATGCCGGGTCGCGCTCTTAAAAAACCCCTGCCTGTTGTAATCGCCTGCCATTGATCGTTCCGAGTGCCTGCCGGAATTGTGTCTTTGAATGTGTCTTTATAGTTAGTGTTAAAACCTAATGCAATTTACGACCGTGAACCACCGAAGTCAATGTACGGATCATAGTAGTTGCTGTACAAATCAACAGTGCCGCGTCTTCGCTTTTACGAACTTCACTTTGGCGGGGCGCAGCCGTTGGAATAGTGTGTCCACCTGTTCGCAGAGATTCTTAACGGTGATGCGCCCTTCCAGTCTTTGCCCGTTGATGAAAAAGGTCGGAGCTTCCTTGATGCCCAGCTTCAATCCCGTCGCCAGATCGTCCTGCACGTATTTGCCGAAGCGGCCGGTGACGAGCGCGTCGAGGAAGTGCATGCCGCCGATACCCAGCTCCCGTGCATGGTAAGCCAGGCTGGCTGTACCGAGGCTCCGGCGGTTGTGGAGCAACAGATCGTGCATCTGCGGGAACTTCCCGACCTGCGCCGCCGCTATCGCCGCTTCGGCAGCCTTATGCGCCTTCTGATGGATGCGTGTTTGCGGGAAATGTCGGTAGTTGAAGTTGACCATTCCCGGATAGCGTTGAAGCACTTCCCGGACGATGAGGTCGTTGTGCAAGGCGGTCTCGCATTCGTAGTCACCGTATTCGGTGAGGGTCAGGGGCGCCTGGGGATGTCCGATCAGCACGTCTTTGGGGAGAACGACAGGGGCATCTCTTCTGTAGGTCATCATTGTCATGGCTTGCCGGTTTAGATTAACTGAAATGAGAAAAGCTTTCTTTTTTGAAGTCTGTAAAATTCTTTCCGTATACGGTCTTGAAGAATTTGCTGAAGTGGGCGATATCTTCAAAGCCCAGGTAGTAGGCGATCTCCTTCATACTCACGTCCGAGTAGGCGGCCCGGCGCTTAGCTTCCAGCACTACCCGCTGCCGGATGTGATAGCCGGCGGAATAGCCGGAGATCTTCTTTACGATCTCGTTGAGATAATTAGGTGTCACCGACAGATCGCCGGCGTAATCTTTCACCAGCTTCCAGCTCATAAATTTCTTTTCGACCAGCGCGATGAAATTCTTTACCAGCCGCACGTTCTTCGTCTGTACGGAGACCTGCATGGCGCCATCGAATTGCCGGGCCAGATAGATAAGGAAAATGCTGGTATATCTTCGGATGATCTCGGTTCTTAGCAGATAGACATTGTAGAGCTCTTTGTACAGCCGCCGGATGATCTCTTCGATCTCGTCGGCCGTCTCGGTTTCCATTCGCACTCCCGGCGAATGCATCAGCAGATGGAAGAGCCCTGACCGGTACAGCAATTCGAAGTCGTCATTGCCGGAGTTGAGGAGGTATTCGGGGAAGGAGATGAGATATCCTTCCGCCTCTTTTTCTATTTCGAGCTGGTGCAGCTGACCTGGGATGATGCAGTAGAGGGTATTGTTGCCCATTTTATATCTTTTGAGGTCGATATCCAGGCTACCGTTACCATTCCTGATCCAGACGATCTCGATATGCTGGTGTCGGTGTGGCATCTGCCCCTGTTGCGTCTGCAATTCACGCAGTCCTTGTAAAGTTTGGATTTCAAGCGGGATCTGTTGATCTTTACAATTAGGTGCTGCAGCAGTTTGTGTTATTGGCATAAGAAAGATGTTGTAGGATGCAGAAGACATTTCCAATTGCATGCCAGGTTATAAATCAATGGTAATTAGATGGTTGTAACGAAAGAACGAAAAACGGATTACGATATATCGCTTTTTCACCGAATTAAATCGATATATCGTCGCCCACAATTTTTTGAAAATCTACCGGGTCGATATGGTTTCTTTTTTGTGGCGCTGTTGCTGCTTACTCCGCCTGTTGTCCAGGCACAGTCCGGGCTGCAGCGATTGGATCAGGGGATACTGGAATCGCTCGCGGCGGGGCGAACGGATGGGCAGACGCAGCTTTGGCGATTCGTGAGCAATGCCAATAACTATGTGAATGCGGGTATCCCTATTGGTGTACTTGTTGATGGCCTGATCCGCAATGACGAGCGAACAAAGAAGAACGGGTTATATATGGTGACCAGCACCGCTACCACTTATCTTCTCAATCTCGCTATCAAGAAGCTGGTAAAGCGTCCCAGGCCTTTTATCACGGACACGCGCCTGGTGCCGGTCTATCGTCCCGGTGAGTATTCCTTTCCAAGCGGTCATACTTCTTCTGTTTTCAGCGTTGCCACTTCGCTATCGCGTGCTTATCCGAAATGGTATGTGATCGCGCCTTCCTTTTTGTGGGCGGCCGGCGTCGGCTATTCCCGGATGTATCTGGGGGTTCATTATCCTACGGATGTGACGGCGGGGGCT
>JAMFRX010000585.1 GCA_026224995.1 Puia dinghuensis | reverse complement strand
CGTGGAACAGCAGGCCATCGACCGGACCCACCGTATCGGCCAGACCAAGAACATCTTCGCCTACCGGATGATCTGTAAGGATACCATCGAGGATAAGATCCTGCAGCTGCAGGAAAAGAAGCGCATCCTCGCCAAGGACCTCATTGCAGACGACGATGGATTCGTGAAGAGCCTTACCAGGGCCGACGTGGAATACCTGTTCTCTTAGCAGGACAGCCTGTTTACCGATTAACATCGCGAAAAGGCAGGGCACTTCACCCTACCGGCAACTTATTTTTGCCACTGGTACCATGGGAGGTATGACCGCAGCCCACGAGCGAGTATTTTAGCAGACAATTTGCAAGGAATATCATATGGGCAAATATTTACTTTTACTGCTGCTGAGCGGGGTTTTATTCACAACACGTTCATTTTCACAGTCTAAAATCAGGGGCTCCGTGAAGGGGACCCTCATAGATACCACGGGCGGCAAACAGCCGATGGCCAATGCCACCGTTTCTGTGACCCCATTAGCGGGCGATTCTTCCCAGGCCGAATTCACCGTTTCGGACAAGAAAGGCGGTTTTTCCCTGGGTGGCATCCCGGTCGGCCAATACCGGCTGCTGATCACCTATGAAGGCTACGAGGCGGTGGACAGGCGGTTTTCCATCTCCGATAGCGGAGCAGTAGTTGATTTCTCGACCTTATATATGCAGCATGCCGACAAGATGCTCGAAGCCGTAGTGATCCAGCGGCCGCCAATGTCGATAAAAAAAGATACGGTGGAATTCAATGCCGGCCTTTTTGCGACCAAGCCCAATGCCGTAGCAGAGGACCTGCTAAAGAAGATGCCGGGCATTGTCGTCGACAACAGCGGCAATATCACCGCCCAGGGCGAGGCCGTGACGCGGATCATGGTCAATGGCAAACGTTTCTTTAGCGACGACCCCAAGCTGGCCTCCCGTAATTTTCCCCCTGACGTCATCGATAAGATCCAGGTCTTCGACGACCTTAGCGACCAGAGCAAGTTCACCGGCATCGACGATGGCAACCGGGTCAAGACCATCAACATCGTCACGAAAAAGAATGCGCGCAAAGGCTATTTCGGAAAATTTATCGGCGGCGACGGCACCAATGAAGACTATGATGAAAGCATCAACCTGCATCGCTTCGACGGCGATCAGCAGATCTCTGTGCTGGGTCAGGCCAATGACCTCAACAAGCAGAACTTCACCCCGCAGGATATCTTCGGCACCCAGGGCGGCGGCGGCGGTGCGGCGGCCGCCGGGGCGGTAATGGCGGTGGCGGCGGCGGCAGCATAGCGGCCAGCACCAGTCCCCAATCCAATGGTGTGACCACGGTATGGGCGGGCGGTGCGAACTATCGCAACACTTTTGGGACCAATCCCAATCACTCCACGGATCTCTACGGCAGCTATTTCTACAACTACCAGCATATCGTGCTGAAACAGACCGATAGCTCCATTGCCCCCGTGGTCAATAATGCCGGAGTGGACTCCTCCGCGGTCACCACCGGCAACAGCTACAATGTCTCCCGGATCTCCAGTCACCGGGCCTATCTGAACGTGGAAAGCCGGTTTGACAGCAACAACAGCCTGATCTTCCGTCCCAACATCACTTTCCAGAAGAGCACCCCCAATGGGAGCTCCTTCTCCGCGGTGACCGATAACCACTTCAATCCTCTTAATACTTCTACGAACCGGGCCTCCAGCGAGAATTCCGGGTTCAACATCAACAGCTCGAACCTCCAGTTCCGTCACCGGTTCGCCAAGCCCTCCCGCACCATTTCGCTGGATATCAACACGTCGGCCAATATCAACAACGGCACGGGGTATAACTATACGATCAACGATGTCTACACCAAACATTCGATCGATACTCTCAACCAGTTCTATTACGACTCCCTGCATTCCTGGACGGTCACGCCGACCCTTATCTACACGGAACCGATAGCGAAGAACCAGATCCTGCAGCTTACCTATAATCATACGTACACCAATAGCACGACCATCAACAGGACCTATGCTTATTCCGATTCTCTTAAGGGATATGATAATTTCGACAGCCTGTTCAGCAATTCCTATAAGTTCATTTCGAATGCAGACCAGGTGGCCCTGGCCTGGCGCGTACAAAACGCCAAATTCAACCTGTCGGTAGGGTCCGGGATACAGTGGACCAGCTTCAACAGCGACAATACCACCAAGGACATCACGGTGAAGCACGACTATGTGAACTATACCCCTACGGTCAACTTCAACTACCAGTTCTCCAATACTTCACATTTGCGGATGAACTACACAGGGCGGACCGGGACGCCGTCGGCCTCACAGCTGCAGCCGCTGACTACTACTACCGACAGCCTGAGCTTCGTGCTAGGCAACCCCGGCCTGAAGCCGCAGTTCACTCACTCGCTGCGGATGCTGTACGCCAACTTCGACCCGGGGACCCAGCGCGTGATCTTCGCTACCCTCAATGCCAGCACGATCGTCAACGATATCCAGTCCGAGGTATACCGTAACTCCAATGGCGGGACGAACAGCAGCTATACCAATCTCAACGGAACCTACAATGTCAGCGGTTTCTTCAATTATGGTTTTCCGCTGAAACGGCCCAAGTCGAACCTGAACTTCATGACCAATATCACCTACGCCCAGAGCCAGACCCTGCTGGCGCAGGACTCCATGTCGGCCGTAGCCGGGAAATTTGCGCACGAGTATACCAAGAATACCGGTTTGAACGAAACGATCCGCTGGACGACCAATATCAAGAAGAACTTCGACATGAACTTCAGCTCTACCACCGGGTATGCCATCAATAAGAACCCGGGCGTACAGCAGGGTAATTCAAGCGCCGACAGCACCAAATCCGGCGGTCAGGGCGCCAGCAACAATACCAACCTGAACTCCTTTACCGAAACCCTTTCGGCGGAATTCACGGCCTATTCCAACAATGGCTGGCTGATCGCCGCGAGCTTCGATTACACCTATACCTATACCGATTCCAAGACCTATCAGGCCAATATCCCCCTGTTCACGCCCAGCATTGCCAAGCAGCTGTTCAAGAAGAAGAATGGGGAGATCCGGCTAACGGTATTCGATGTGCTGGATAAGAATACTTCCGTGTCTAAGACGGTAGGCAGCTATGGAGCGGTGACCTATAACCGGACCAATGTGCTGAGCAGGTATGCCATGCTCACCTTTACGTATAATCTGAATAATTTCGCCGGCTCTAATCAGCGGAGGATGCCAGGTATGTTCCCGGGCCGGTTCCGTGGCGGCGGGAATCGCGGCGGCGGCGGTGGGGACTTCCCGATAAATTAAAAGGGGAGACTTTCCAATAAGCTAAAAGGGGCTAATCGCGACGTCTGAAGACGTGTACATCCGGGTTTCCTACCTGGGAATGGCCATGCAGGATGATGGAAAGGAGCGTACCCAAAAAGCGCGAAGGGCTGGAAGATGGGCGATAGATATCCTTATAAATCCGGGTTTTGCGAACGTCGTACTGGAGGTGGTCTTTCTTCATGAATATTGATTTAAGGGTTACTTAGAAGGTAAGCGATGATCGTCTAACGTACAATTTACAGATTTATTTTGCAAAATCCTGTTAAAATGCAACCGTAGTTTTGCTATTGCAGGGCCCCGGAAAGCGATGTATCTTGTCGGAAATCCTTACTTATGAGAGGCGTAATACTCGCGTTGGCGCTGGTGATGCTCTCGGCAACCCTAACCGCCCAAGGGGTCTTCTCCAACAAGACCCAGGACATACTGGAGAAAGTCATCCAGGATTATCCAAATCA
This sequence comes from Puia dinghuensis, assembly GCA_026224995.1. Lineage (GTDB taxonomy): Bacteria > Bacteroidota > Bacteroidia > Chitinophagales > Chitinophagaceae > Puia > Puia dinghuensis_A. The sequence goes on along the minus strand of JAMFRX010000585.1, from coordinate 16,935 downwards.
TTTTCATAATATTAAAGGAGAGCTGATCGGCCAGGCTTTGCAGACGGCACGATACAGGTCTACCTTGCAGCTGCCCGGATCCACTTCCAGCACTGTCACCCTCGTCACAGCCTCGGACAACCAGGGATCCGACTGGAATTGTACAGTTCTCGAGACCGCCGATTTCAGCGCGGCTCAGGCCCGTTTTTCCGAGATCTATGGACAGCTGAGCAACAGTATAATCTCTACCGTCGAGCAAAAGACATTTATCCTTACCGGCCAATATGAAGCGCCGGCGGCAGATAAAAAATACACCGAGATCCTATTCTCGCTTCTGCCTGGTGTTGGTGAAATGAAACGCCTGCGGGTAGAGCTTACCCTGCACGAAGGAGATCGGGACTGGGTGGTCGCGCTCAGCGTGACCGACAAAGACCCCCGGGAGATCGCGAGATTTTAGCCTTCGTTAACCTTAATTCAAAGCTAGTTAACCTCATTGCTGGTGTGGATGGAACACGATGGCGCCAATGTGCTTAACACCTTCTCCCGGTGGCGGCCGGACGTATGCGTGCTGGATGTCGAAGACCGAAGACGTCGTCCGCGGATTTGCTTTGGGCGCCAACGATTATATCCGCAAGCCTTTTAGCATGGAAGAGCTCATCGTTCGTATTCACAATGTGCTTCGATACCGGGACACCGGGGTTCCGGTCATCAGCGGGGAGTCGGTGCCGGTAGGCCAATACCGTTTTCTGCCCCGAAAGCAACAGCTGGCGCCAGGTGCGGAGGAGCGGAAGCTATCCTTCCGGGAGAGCGAGCTGCTCCGGTTCCTTTATGAGAACAGGGATAAGGTCATCGACAGGAAGGACATCCTGAACGTATTGTGGGGGAACGACTCCTTTTTCAACAGCCGGAATTTGGATGTCTACATCACCAAGCTTCGGGGTTACCTGAAGGCGGACGAGGCAGTCGACATCATTACCATCAAGGGGATCGGGTATCGGTTCATTATCGATTAAACCATCAATGTAAAGCTTCGCAATACCTCGTCGATTTCTTCCAATCGGAAAGGTTTGCTAATGTATTTGTTCATGCCGGCTTCGAGGCATTTTTCCCGGTCTCCCTTCATGGCGTCGGCTGTCAGGGCGATTATCGGGAGGTTACACCAGGGCTCGGGTATCTTCCGGATCTCCCGTGTCGTGGAGTAGCCGTCCATCTCCGGCATATTGACGTCCATGAAGATGAGGACGGGCTCGCAATGCGGCAGGCGTTCCAGCGCTTCCCGGCCATTGTTGACCTGGATCACCTCGAAGCCCATGCGCCGCAATACTTCGGAGATCAGCAGCATATTGATAGGGTCGTCATCGGCGACCATAACGGTAGTAGGCTCGGAGATCTTCTCCAGGCTGCTTTTGCCCGGGTGCGAGAAATGCTGTCCCTCCTGGAGATTGAGCTCGAACAGGGAAAGCAGGGCGCCATACAGCTCATGCATCTTTACAGGCTTGGAAAGGAACTTGTTGATGCCGGCCTTGGCCGCTTCGTGCTGATAGATATTCTTTTCCAGGGAAGAGAGCATAAGGATATACGGCTGGGTATTGCCGGGGAAGATCCGCTTGAGCTCTTTCACCAGGGTAATGCCGTCCATTCCGGGCATCAGGTGATCGGTGAGCACCAGGCTAAACGGCTCTTTGTTCTGGCGGGCCTCTTTGACCTTGGCGATGGCCTCATCGGCGCCGGAAGCCAGCTCTGCCGGAATATGAAAATGGCTAAAGATCTCCTGCATCAGGAGCCTGTTGCTGTTGTTGTCGTCTACGATCAATACTTTCTTGAGAAGGGCTTTTTGCGGTAGCATGAGCTCGGGCTGCTCGTTGGCGATCTCCAGGATCAGGTGCAGGGTGAACGTGCTGCCTTTTGCGGGTTCGCTTTCCACGCTAAGATGTCCGCCCATGAGCTCGGCCAGGCTCCTGGAGATGGTGAGCCCCAGGCCTGTGCCGCCATATTTGCGCGTCGTGGACGTATCTGCCTGCGTGAAGCTCTCGAAGATCTTCTGCATCTTCTCGCGGCGGATGCCGATGCCTGTATCTTTCACTTCGATGGCCAGGCGGATGTAGGACCGCCCTTCGGACTGGTAAGCGGCGCTATCCTTGCGGATGGAGACGAGGATCTCTCCTTCCCCGGTGAACTTGATAGCGTTGCCCAGCAGGTTGACGACGATCTGCCGGATACGGACGGGGTCGCCCATGAACTGGGAAGGAATGGTCGGGTCTACCCGGTACAGCACTTCCAGCTGCTTTTCAAAGGCCTTAAGGGTGAGCATATCGACGGTCTCTTCTATCAGCTCGTCCAGCTTGAACATCGTATGGTCGATGAGAAGCTTTCCGGCCTCTATCTTGGAGAAGTCCAGGATATCGTTGATGATCTCCAGCAGGCCATAGGCCGATTTCTTGACGTTTTGCAGGTAGTCGCGCTGCGCCTTCTGCAGCTCCGTGGTCAGCACCAGATCGGTAAAGCCGATGATCCCGTTCATGGGAGTGCGCAGCTCGTGGCTCATATTGGCCATGAACTCGCTCTTGGCATGGCTGGCCGATTCGGCCATCTCCTTGGCCTGCACCAGCTCGACCTCTATCTGCTTCCGTTCGATAGCCGCCGCCAGCGAAGAGGCGTAGGAGCGTAGGATGGCAAACTCTGCCTCGTACCATTCCCGCTCGTCCTTCATCTCGTCGAATCCCACGAAACCCCAGAACGTACCGTTCTTCAGGTAGATAGGGAGGGCCACGCTGGACAATACCGCCGTCCGGTTCATAATGCCCAGGAGCTGCTGGTCTTCTTCTTTGCTCTTATAGGCCACGAAGGGCAGGTGGTCCTGGAGCGGCTCTACTATTTTTATGATATTGCTGAAGGGGATATCGTGCATCCATTGCTGGTTCTGCCGGTAGTCGGCTGGCTTTTCCGTCCATTCGTGCGTTTGGGACGTCATCCATTGTTCGCCCTGGGTGTCGTAATAGTTTTGGAACAGGAATACGCGGCTCACCATGGCCGTGCTGCCCATCACCTGGATGGATTCCAAAATGGCCTGATTCAGGTCGGTATTGATCAGCAGGGAATGTGTCGCCTGCGCCACCGCATGCAGCAGATGGTCTTTCCGCTTGAGCTTCTCCTGCGCGATCTTCTGATCGGTGATATTACGGGAGGTACAGATGAGCTTGACGAGCTCTGCTTCGTCGACAATAGGCTTGATGATCGTTTCCAGCCAGATATACGATCCGTCTTTACGCAGGATCCGATAGCGGACGATAATGCTGCTTTCCGCCACATGGTCCGCAAACGCGGGTACCTGGTCTGCCGGGAGGAACTTATACCGGTCTTCCGGATGTACATACTGTTCGAATGATCTGCCGATGATATCGTCGACCTCATAGCCAAGGACAGTGGTCACGCTGGGGGAAAGGTACCAGATCGTGCCGTCGATGGCATGCACGCTTATGATGTCTTCGGAGTTCTCCGCCAGGAGACGGAACTTCTGCTCGCTGTTGAGCAGAGCGTTCTCCGCTTCTTTCTGGAGGGTGATGTCCTGGGCGATCCCGAACTCCATCTGTTCGTCCACGACCTTTCCCTTTACGGAGAGATAACGCATCCAGCCCTGTTTGGTGATGATGCGGCAGGAGAAGGAGGTCTCATAACCCGTGTTCTCCTTATGCTGAATAGCTTTGGCGAACTCTTCCGCCACGAGATTGAAGTCTTCCGGGACTACATACAAGTGGAGGAAATTATCCATCGGGATCTTTTCGGGGTCTTCCTCATCCATGGCCAGCAGCGCCTTGAACTCCTTGCTCAGGGTCATTTCCGAGCTGATGAAGTCAAGATTCCAGGAACCCATTTTTGCATAGGTCATGGCATAGGAAAGGGTCCGGATGGCCTCTTCCTTGCCCTTTTCCATCTGCAGCTTTTCGGAGACATTGGAGCCGATACCCTGGATCTCGTTGACCTGGCCGTCCTCGTCGGAAAGAGCCAGGAACTCCCATTCGGTCCAGATGAACTCCCTGGAACGCCCAATGGGCTTGCGGATAAGCAGGCGGGAGATCTTGCCGGGGTTGTTCCAGCATTCATTGGCTACCTGCTGGCAGCGCGCCATGTCTTTAGGGAAGATGGTCGTATAGAAAAGGACATGCTGGATATCGTTTTCCGTATAGCCAAAGGTCTTCAGGAAGGCCGGGTTGGCATACGTAAAATTACCGGAACGATTGATGCGGATAACGTAGTTGGTCTGGGATCGCAGGATGGAAGCCAGGAATTTCTTTTCGTTCAGCAGCTCGTTCCTGGCATTCTGCAGGTCCTTGTAGTTCTTTTCACCCTTTTTGAAAGCGGGCTCCAGCACCAGGATGATCAGTCCAACGATGGCGGCGACCAGGGAGATCAGCTTGCCGGTATCCACGGTGGCCACTTCTCCATTTGTCTCATTCACCAACGCCGAATAATCCTGATTGATCTCGCCCATGAGCTCAATGTATTTTTGCTCATTATAAAGCAGGTTGCGCAGGTAAAGCTTTTTATTCATTGCGAGCAGCATGGAGTCCGACTGGGTAAGGTCCTGGCCGATGGCCGTCATGGACTCCAGGTAGGTTTGGGAAGTAGACAGGAGCAATTTGATCTGGAAGATCTGCTGGGGTACCGGGGAGGGGGTGGAGCCGGCCTGCTGCTGCAGCAAAGCCTGGTTTCGTTGAAAATCGGCGATCAGGCGGGAAAGGGAATCCCGGTGGGCGCCGGCAATTTCCCGCTCCGGATTGTTCAATAGCAGAATGGACTCTTTGGCAATGCGCTGACTGAGTGTCTGTTGGTGGCCCGAAAGGTTGATTGCTTCTATTAACTCCTTGTTTTCCAGGGATCTTATCCGATTGATATAATATCCAAAGAAATTGAAGAGGAGCACCAATACCAATAGAACTACCGATATCCGTACTAATTTGCGAAAAGGGCTTTTCATTGAATGCAAGGGTCTCGCTACTAGGAACGACAAATCAACAATTTAAGTTTCTCGGACTACAAAAAAACTGGGGTAAATACCTAGAAATAGGTATTTAATAGTCTATAACCTGCTCTTCTATAGCGATTGGCAGCTCCCGCCATTCGTATTGCTGATTGCGGAGCTGGGGCTCGAAGCCCGCCTCCCGGATCGCTGCCTGAATCCCCTTTGCAGTGAAGCGGTGGGGCGCCCCTGCGGCGCTTACGACATTCTCCTCCAGCATGATGCTGCCGAAATCATTGGCGCCGCCATGGAGGCAAAGCTGGGCGGTCTGCTTGCCCACTGTCAACCAGGAAGCCTGGATATTTTTGACATTGGGCAGCATGATACGGCTGATGGCGATCATGCGGAGGTACTCTTCGGGGGTGGTCAGGTTATGCACGCCCCTTATCCGGGTAAGCAGGGTGTCGACGTCCTGGAAGGTCCAGGGGATGAAGGCCAGGAAGCCCTTGGCATCAGCCGGTTTTTTCGCCTGCACCTCCCTAAGCTTTATCAGGTGTTCCATCCTTTCCTGTAAGGTTTCCACATGGCCGAACATCATGGTCGCCGAGGTAGTGATATAGAGCTTATGTGCTTCGTGCATGATATCCAGCCATTCCTGCGCTCCGCATTTTCCTTTACTGATCAGCCGGCGGACCCTGTCTATGAGGATCTCGGCGCCTGCGCCGGGCAGCGAGTCCATGCCGGCGGCCTTGAGCGCGGCAAGCACATCGCGATGGCTCATCTTTTCCAATTTGCAGATGTGCGCCACCTCGGGAGGTCCCAGGGTATGCAGCTTCAGGCTGGGGTAAAGCTCCTTGAGCTGCCGGAACAAAGTGGTATAGAAGCTCAGGCCCAGTTCCGGATGATGACCCCCTTGAAGCAGAAGCTGGTCGCCGCCCCAGCGGAAAGTTTCTTCGATCTTTCTTTTATAGGTTTCAATATCAGTGATATAGGCATCGGCATGACCGGGTATGCGATAGAAGTTGCAGAATTTGCAGTTGGCAATACAGACATTGGTCGTGTTGACGTTGCGGTCGATCTGCCAGGTCACCTTGCCGTGCGGAACGGCCAGCTTGCGCAGCTCGTTGGCGACAGACATGAGCTCGGTGAGTGGGGCGTGCTCGAAGAGGAATACGCCTTCTTCGATATCCAGGAATTCCTTTCTTCCTGCTTTATCATATAGTCCAGATAAATTCATGGGATAAAGGTACGCAACCCGGGATAATTTTGCGTGAACGGCTTGGAATGGCCGCGGATACTCGGTATATTGTAAACAACGCACAAACTAACTTATGCTTAGCCACACAAAACACTGTCTACTCTCCTTCCGGCTGTTTGGCCGGCTCTATCGGCCCGTGCTGGCCCTGCTGACGGCCGTCACTACCCTCAGCGGGGCGCTGGGAGCCCAGGAAACCTTCGTTCAGCCCGCTTCCAGGCTTCTCACTACTTTTCCTTTTACGGTGTTCACGGGAGGCGTCATCCTCATAAGGGCTAAGCTGGATAACTTCACCGATAGCCTGAACTTCATCCTGGATACCGGAAGCGGCGGCATCTCCCTTGATTCCGGCACCTGCGAACAGCTGAAGATGGTGCCCCAGCCTTCCGACAAGACCATTTTGGGGATCGCGGGCGTGCGGCAGGTCAAATTCCTGTATAACCGGTCCCTCCACCTTCCCGGCCTTACGGTGGACAGCCTGAATTTCCACGTCAACGACTACGATATCCTGACCAGCGTCTACGGCGAAAAAGTGGATGGGATCATCGGCTTTAGCTTCTTCTCCCGCTATATAGTAGAGATCAACTATGATTCCATGCAGGTCTCCGTCTATAGCCGGGGGCAGTTCCGGTATCCAAGGGGCGGCTACCTGCTGAGGCCGGTGATTGCCAGCCTGCCCATCCTGGGCGCCGAGGTCAGAGATGCCCAGAAGATCTTCGGCCGTTTTTATTTCGATACCGGGGCCGGTCTCTGCGCGCTTTTGTCTACGGACTTCATCACCGACAGCAGCCTGCTGACGGAACATAAGAAAGTCTACTCCACGCAGGCGCAGGGTCTGGGCGGGAAAGCCAATATGCGGCTAACCACCCTGAAAGAGGTAAAGCTGGGCCCCTACCGATTCCGGGAGGTGCCAACCTATTTGTTTGATGATCAGTACAATGTAACCTCCTATCCGAATCTTGGCGGATTGGTGGGCAATGATATCCTCCGCCGGTTCAATGTGATCCTCAATTATGAGCACCGGAGCATCTACTTAACGCCTAACTCCCACTACCGGGATCAGTTTGATTACTCTTATACGGGTCTCGGCATCTATTGGATAGAAGGAGAGGTCAGGGTAGGAGATGTCATGAAGGGTAGTCCGGCAGAAAAAGCGGGCCTCAAAGAGGATGATGTGGTCATCGCGGTGGCGAGCAATTTCACCAACAACATCCAAACGTACAAGAACCTGCTCCAGAATACGGGGGAAAAGGTAAAGATCATCATCAAGCGGAATGGCGGGTTGGAAGAGCATTATCTGGTGGTAAAGAGTATTAGGTAGGTTTTACCTAATTTTGCGGTCCTATGATAAAGTATGACAGGTTTCAGTTGGCTAACGGATTACGGGTTTTGGTTCACGAAGATGCTTCTACCCCCATGGTCGTCGTGAATGTGCTGTACGATGTGGGCGCCCGGGATGAGGATCCGAAAAAAACGGGATTTGCCCATCTCTTCGAACACCTGATGTTCGGCGGCTCCGTCAACATCGAGGACTTCGAAACACCGCTGCAGCTGGCAGGCGGCGAGAACAACGCTTATACCACCAATGACTTCACCAACTATTATATCCAGCTGCCGGCGGAGAACATCGAGACGGCCTTCTGGCTGGAGAGCGATCGGATGCTGTCCCTGGCTTTCAGCGAGAAGAGCCTGGACGTGCAAAGAAAGGTGGTAATGGAAGAGTTCAAAGAACATTATATCAACAAGCCTTATGGCGATGTCTGGTTCAAGATGCGGGAGCTGGTATACCAGCAGCATCCCTACCGCTGGATGACCATTGGCAGCGAGCTCAGCCATATCGAGCAGGCGCGGCTGGAGGATGTAAAAAGCTTCTTCTTCAAATACTACAGGCCGGTGAACGCTATCCTGGTCGTTGCGGGCAAGACGACGGCGCAGCAGGTCCGGGAGCTGGCGGAAAAATGGTTTGGAGATATCCCTGCCGGCGAAAAATATGTCCGGAACCTGCCTCACGAGCCCAGGCAGCAGGAGGCGCGCAAGATGACGGTAAAGGCCAGTGTTCCGCTGGATGCCTTATATAAATGCTATCCCATGGCTTCCCGCACCGAGCAGGGCTACTATGTGGCCGACCTGATCACGGAGGTGCTGGGCGGCGGGGCCTCTTCCCGCCTGCATCAATCCCTGATAAAGGAAAAAAAGCTGTTCAGCCAGATAGAATGTTACCATACCGGTTCCGTGGATCCGGGGCTCGTTGTTATCGAAGGAAAGCTCATCAAGGGCGTGAGCATGGAAGCCGCCGATGCGGCGGTGGAAGAGGAGCTGACCAGGCTAAAGGCGGAGGCCATCACGGAGAAGGAGCTTACCAAGATCAAGAACAAAACGGAGTCGGCTATTGTCTTCGAAGATATGAGCGTTATGAACCGCGCCAACAGCCTCGCCATCTACGAACTGCTGGGGGATGTCAATATGATGAATACCGAGCTGGAGAAATACCAGGCCGTCACGGCCGCGGAGATGCTGGAGACGAGCCGTCACATCTTCGATCCCCTGAACAGCAATACTATGTATTATTACAGTGAAAAATGAGCTTAAACATGCCAGTAAAAACCAACTATAAATTGGACAGGACCATTGCGCCACCGATAAAGGATGCCATAGAATTCGAGCTGTCCCTGCCGCCCTATCAGAAAAGCACGCTGACCAATGGCGTGGAAGTCTATGCCATCGACCTGGGAAATGAAGAAGCGATGATGATCAGCTGGATCTTCGATGCCGGCAATTCGTGGGAGCCAAAAAAAGGTGTGGCCGCCGCCGCTAACACCTTGCTTAAGAATGGAACGTCTGCCCGCAGCGCCTTCGACATCAACGAACATTTTGAATATTACGGCGCCTTCCTTAGCCGGGCGGCGCAGCACGAGACGGCCGAGATCACCCTGCATTGCCTGACCAAGTATGTGGATCAGCTGCTGCCGGTAATAGCCGAGATCGTCTCCGATTCGGTGTATTCTCAGGAAGAGCTGGAGATCTATAAGAAGAACAGTCAGCAGCGGCTGCAGGTCAGCCTGAAGAAAAGCGATTTCGTCGCGGGGCGGCTCATCGACGCCTACCTTTATGGCCCGGACCATCCCTATGGGCGATACAGCATGCCGGAAGACTACCAGGGCTTGCAACGGGAAGACCTCACTGCGTATTTCGACCGGCATTATCGCCATGGAGCCTGCCGGATCATCGCCGCGGGCAAGCTGCCGTCCGATCTGCTGGCCCGGCTGGAAGCCTCCTTCGGCAGCCTGACGATCCATGCGCCGCAAAAGGGGGAAGCCCGCCCTGTTTTTCCCATCACTCCCGCTACGGAGAAGAAATACGATGTCAGCAATGACCCCAATGGAGTACAGGGCTCCATCCGGATCGCCCGGAGCTTCCCCAACCGGCACCATCCGGATTTTCAGAAGATGCAGGTCCTGAACAATGTGTTCGGCGGATATTTTGGTTCCAGACTAATGGCCAATATCCGGGAGGACAAGGGCTACACCTATGGAATTCACAGCTACCTGGTAAACAATATCCAGGAAAGCGCCCTGCTGATCAGCACGGAAGCCGGCAAGGAGGTCTGCGCCCCGGCGATAGAGGAAATATACAAGGAGATGGAGTTGCTGCGTGAAGAGCTCATCGACGAGGAAGAGCTTCAGCAGGCCAGGAATTCCGCCATCGGCACCATACTTGGCGACCTGGACGGACCCTTTCACGTGGCCAGCCGCTGGAAGAATATCCTGCTGAACGGGCTGGACGGCAGCTACTTTAACCAGGGGGTTAGGATCATCAAGACCATCACCCCGGAAGAGCTTCAGGAGCTGGCTATAAAATACCTGGACCCCGAAGCTTTCTTCCAGCTGGTGGTGGTATAATTATTCGGTCGAATAATCATTATGCCGTAACTTGAATAAAAGAGTGGTATGGGTTTCCTGCTCCGCATCGTTATCACGGCGGTAGTTGCTTTTGCATTGTCTTCCGTTTTGCCAGGCATTCACATCGATACTTTCTGGACAGCCATCGTGCTTTCGCTGGTGCTGGCGGTGCTGAATTTTTTACTAAAGCCCATATTGGTGATCCTTACCTTACCGATCACAATCGTTACCTTCGGGTTCTTCCTTTTTGTTATCAATGCCCTTATCGTTTGGTTTGCCGGGAAGTTAGTAGGGGGATTCTATGTGGACAGCTTCATGTGGGCCTTGCTTTTCAGCCTGCTCCTGTCTTTACTGACCTCCCTTCTTTATAAGGAAAAGGACAGAGAGGATGCCTAATAGCCGAGTCGGCCTCCGGCCGCCCTTAAAAGATGATGTATGTACTTTGAAAGAAAAAACTGTAGCAACGAAGAATTGATCCGTCTCTACAAAAGCATTCTCTTACCCCGGATGATAGAGGAAAAGATGCTCTTGCTGTTACGCCAGGGCAGGATAAGCAAGTGGTTTAGCGGTATCGGCCAGGAAGCGATAGCGGTCGGCGCAACGCTGGCCATGGAGCAGGAAGAATGGATACTTCCGTTACACCGCAACCTCGGGGTTTTCACCAGCAGAGGCATGCCCTTATCGAAGCTGTTCCTCCAGTGGCAGGGCAGCGCCGACGGCTATAGCCTGGGACGTGAAAGAAGCTTTCATTTCGGGAGCAGGGAACATGCCATCTGCGGCATGATCTCGCATCTGGGTCCGCAGCTGGGTGTGGCGGATGGGATCGCGCTTGCCTATAAGCTGCAGAAGAAGAACCGGGCGTCCCTGGTCTTCACCGGGGATGGCGGAACCAGCGAAGGGGACTTCCATGAGGCGCTCAACGTCGCTTCCGTTTGGGACCTTCCGGTCATCTTTCTCATAGAGAACAATGGATATGGACTGAGTACACCCGTTTCCGAGCAATATCGCTGCGAAAGCCTGGTATATAAAGCGGAAGGCTATGGGATGGAAGGCGTACGCATCGACGGCAACAACATTCTCACCGTATACGAAACCCTGCGCGGGATAAGGGAGTATTGCATCAAATATCAGCGGCCTTACCTGGTGGAATGCATGACCTTCCGGATGCGCGGGCACGAAGAGGCAAGCGGCATCAAATATGTGCCGCCGGAATTGCTGGAAGACTGGGGAAAAAAAGACCCGGTGGTCAATTTCGAAAATTTCCTGCGTAGTCTGGGGCTGCTGGACGACCGGCAGGTGGAGCAGCTCCGCGAAGAGATCAGACAAACCATCGAGTGGGAGCTTAACAAAGCCGGCGGACCGGTGAATATCGTAGTAGATACGCAAAAGGAGCTGGCAGATGTCTATGCGCCCGCGGAGGAAGAAGAAGAGCCTGCGCCGGATGAGGCGGCAGGTCCGGAAAGACGCTTGATCGACGCGATCCGGGAAGGACTCGTGCAGTCGATGGAACGGCATGACAAACTTGTTCTCATGGGACAGGACATTGCCGAATATGGCGGCGCCTTCAAGATCACTCAGGGGCTGGTAGAGATCTTCGGCAAGAGCCGGATCCGCAATACGCCGCTCTGTGAGAGCGCTATCGTAGGCTGTGCGCTGGGGTTAAGCCTGGAAGGCTATAAGAGCGTGGTGGAAATGCAGTTTGCCGACTTCGTGACGGCGGGCTTCAATCAGATCGTGAACAATCTCGCCAAGCTGCATTACCGCTGGGGCCAGAAGGCCGATACCGTTATCCGGATGCCTACCGGCGCCGGCGTTGGCGCCGGCCCATTCCATTCCCAAAGCAACGAAGCCTGGTTCCTGCACGTGCCTGGACTCAAGATCGTCTATCCCAGCACCCCGGCAGATGCAAAGGGACTGCTCATCGCGGCGATCAACGATCCCAATCCCGTGCTGTATTTTGAACACAAAGCTCTTTACCGCAGCGTCAGCGGCCCCGTACCGGAAGAATATTATACGGTGGAGATCGGGAAGGCCAGGATAGTACAGGAGGGGGAAGACCTTGCCATCATCACCTATGGCGCCGGCGTTCATTGGGCCAAGGAATATTCGGCCCAACATCCGGAGCTGTCCATCGATATCCTCGACCTGCGAACCCTGCTGCCGCTTGACCTCGATGCCATTCGCGCGGCAGTCGCCAGGACAGGCAAGGCACTGGTGCTGCACGAAGATACCCTGACCGGGGGCATCGGCGCAGAGATAGTAGCATGGATAGCCGAGCATTGCTTCCATCTGCTGGACGCACCCGTACACAGATGTGCGTCACTTGACACGCCGGTGCCATTTAACGGCACGCTGGAGCAAAATTTCCTTGCCAGCGCCAGGCTGGATGAGTACGTACAAAAAATGATGGAATTTTAAGTCAGATACTAAGCCAGTCAAGTTTTGCACCATTCATTCACAAAACTTGTCTTTGAAAAAGAGATTACTTATCTTTATTACAAATAGGATAAGGTTTAATGGTTATGGAACTGATTAGGGCGACCTCCCCGCAAAGGGAGGTTTTCTTTTTTTATTCGGCAGAACCTTTCTCTCCTATAAACCACTGCTCCTTATTCCTGAACAGTACATTGAACGTGGTAAAAGATCCGTAGATACGGGTTATATATTGCTGCAGGTTCACCTTCTCTTCATCGCTCAATCCTTTGTGTCCGTTGACCTGTTGTTCCAGCACGCGTAGTCTGTCCCTTGCCATGACGATCTTGTGGAAGAAAACGTCGATAGGAATCTCCTTTGCCTTAACGCTCTTGTCGCCGGCCTGAAGGATCATCGTGCCGCCTTTCCATTTGTCTCCGAGGGGAACTACTTCCGTGATTCCGCCCCAAAGCCGAAGGATGCTCAGCAGAGAACGCTCTGCTTCGGATTGGGTTTCGATGTCAGCAGTCACGTTCTCGGGAATGATCTCGTCCAGATGCGCATCGTCTTTGTTGATCTCTTTGAGGCCATGATGAATGAAGGAGATGAGATAGATGGCATATTTTACGCCGACGATCACTCCGGGTCCAAACTGCGTGTGTTGAAGGCGGGTTCCGATACCCAGCGTCAGTTGATCCATATGGTTAGTGGGTTTATTTTACAAGTATTAAGGGCGTTCTCTCCGGTCCTTCTGATATTCCGAAAAGGCCAACTTTATATAATCGAAGAGGTCGTAATCCGTCGCTCTCTTACAGAAGTCGTAGGAGGGGCGATACTTAAGCATAAAGCTATCCAGCTCGTCCCCCTTCAGGTGGGTTATCTTGAGCACGATGGAGGGATTAAAACGATGGTCCACATACTTGTCATGCTCTTCGTCGACCAGCCTTCGCTGGAAGGCCTGCGTGCGATGGATCTTGTTGCGGTTGAACATCTCGATCAGGGAGTTCAGGTCCACTCCGGCCCCCATGCCCAGGCCCGCAGTGCCATCGGTAAGCTTTACTCCTGGTTTGTGGTAATTAAAGATCTTTTCATAGTCCTTCCTGTTTTGAATCGAATCGTCGCGATAGTTGCGGGGTAATACCCTCACCTCTTTCAGCTCGATGGGGTCCACATGCAGGGAGATGTCGAAGCCCGAAAAATAGTTCATGTCTTTCACGGGGAATTTCGCGGTCGCCCGACCTAAATAGGAGAAGTAAATAGAATCCTTGAGGGTCACTACGATGACATAGCTGCCGCTGGAATCCGTCGCGGTCCCCTTTCCCGAAGTGCTGATGACGCTTACACCGTCCAGCGGCCTGGTCCGGTACATGTTGTAAACTGTTCCATGGATAGTGACTTCCTGCCCCCAAGCCCTGCTGCCGGCAAGAAATGTGATGAAGGAGAAGGAGAACAGCAGTAAGAACTTATGGGTAGAAAAGGCCAAGCGCTTTTATTTTGAGGTGATATTACTACCAAAACGGGACATACGAATCGATCCGATCGTATTTTTAACTACGATTTTGCAGATCGGCCACCTCCTGAATTATCCTGGGAAAATGTTCATATTCCAGGAAGTGGACTTTTTTCGCCACAGTCTCCGGCGTATCGCCTGGCTCTACCAGCACCCGCGCCTGGAAAATAGGTTGCCCATGGTCATATTGCTCGTCGACATAGTGGATCGTGATCCCCGTTTCCTTATCCCCCGCGGCGATCACCGCCTCGTGCACGAACCGCCCATACATACCCTTGCCGCCATATTTGGGCAGCAGGGCAGGATGGATATTGATGATCCTGCCCGGGTATGCCCTGACCAGCGCCTCGGGTATCTTCCATAAAAACCCTGCCAGCACGATCAGGTCGATCTTTTTCGCCTGAAGCTCGGCAACGTAGGCCGGGCCACGGAAAAAAGGCTCTTTCTCGATGAGCAGAACGGGGATGCCCTCTTTTTCGGCGATCTCAAGCACCCCGGCTCCGGATTTGTTGCAAACAATGAGATTTACGCTGATTCGAGGGTGATTTCGGAAGTATTGGATGATATTTTCAGCATTGCTGCCGGCTCCCGAAGCAAAAATGGCCAGATGGTTCATGCGCCAAAACTACGGCGGGCGCCGGAATTAAAGGACTTATTTTGTTCAGTTAGGCCATTGACAATACTATGACAGAAGGTCAGCGCGATTTGGCGTAATTCGCTGAAACCCACGCCCAATGCGGGAAAAAAAAAATTAACCATGTTGATAGATTGTTAAAATCCTGACTTATTTTTGCAACCTGTTAAGGAGATTTTTCACATTTATACAACATATTGTATATATGACCAACCATAGACCAATAGGCATGAAGTTATTATTCAGTATCCCCCTCCTCACTCTGGTTCTACTAGGAAATACACTTTTTGCTCAAGACGGTAAGGCCCTCTTCCAATCGAACTGCGCCTCTTGTCACAATCCATTTAAGGTCATTACTGGCCCTGCGCTGCAGGGGGTGACCCAGCGGGTTCCTGACAAGCAGCTGCTGCACGACTGGATCCACAACAACCAGAAAGTGCTGGCATCGGGCAATCCCTATTTTACGAGCCTCTTCAACCAGTTCAGCAAGACGCCGATGAACGTCTTTCCGAATCTTACGGACAAGGACATCGACGCCATCCTGACGTACGTGGAGACGGCCAAACCGCCGACATCGACACCCGGCGATGGGACTCCAAATCCCCAGACCCCGGAAAGCGATAACACCCTGCTCTACGGTATCCTGACGCTGATCCTGGCCGTCATCATGCTGATCTTGCTGCAGGTGAACAGCAGTCTCAAGAAGCTGGCGGATGATAAGGATGGCATTCCCGCCGCGGAGCCCATCCCCTTCTGGCGCAATAAAGTTTATATCACCTTTATCGTCCTGATCCTGTTTGTTCTGGGCGGCTTCTGGGTGGTGGAAGGCGCGATCGGCCTGGGCCGCCAGCAAGGCTACCAGCCGGTACAGCCGATCTTCTATTCCCATAAGGTACATGCCGGCATCAACCAGATCAGCTGTCTCTACTGTCACAGCAACGCAATGGACAGCAAGCATGCTACCGTACCGCCGCTGAACGTCTGTATGAACTGTCATGCCGCGATCAATGACTACAGCCATGGTCCCAAGCTCTACCGCGAAGATGGAACGGAAGTAGACGGCACGGCGGAGATCCAGAAACTCTACAGCTATACTGGCTATGACCCCAAGACCAGCCGCTACGATCCCGCCAATGCCAAGCCGGTAGAATGGATCAAGATCCACAACCTCCCCGACCACGTATTCTTCAGCCACGCACAGCATACCAAAGCCGGCAAAGTACAGTGTCAGACCTGCCACGGCCCCATCCAGGAGATGAATGAGGTCAAGCAGTTCGCGCCGCTGAGCATGGGCTGGTGCATCAACTGTCACCGTACCACCAAGGTCAACTTCCCCGACAGCGCTGGAAACAATGGCAACAAGTTCTACAACATTTACGAGCGTTTCCATAAGGATTTGAAGACGGGCAAGATGGATAGCGTGACGGTCGAGAATATCGGCGGTACCGAGTGCCAGAAATGCCATTACTAATCTACTACCTGATCCGCCCGGCGGAGCACATAAAAGTTTAACTTCTCAGCTATGAGCGATAAAAAATACTGGCAAAGTTTCGGCGAACGCAATAACAGTGAGGCGTTTCAGAAATCAACAGAAGACGAATTCAAGGAGAGCTTGCCGTTGGAAGGCCTGGATGGGAAGGGATTGCTCGACGCCAAACATCCCCGCAGGGATTTTCTTAAATATTTAGGCTTTAGCACTGCTGCCGCCACCCTGGCCGCCAGCTGCGAAATGCCTGTACGTCATGTGGTCCCCTACCTCAACAAGCCTGAGAATACCATCCCCGGGGTAGCCGACTACTATGCGACTACCTATACCATCGGAGGCGATGTGGTTCCTCTTGTCGCTAAGGTCCGGGACGGCCGGCCCATCAAGCTGGAAGGCAATAGCCTGTCTACGCTTAGCAAAGGTGGCACTTCCGCCCGTATCCAGGCTTCCGTGCTCGACCTCTACGACACGGCCAGGCTGCGTTACCCGGTGCAGGTAACCGACGGCAACGCCCAGGAAGTAAGCACTTTCGACGCTTTTGACAAGCTGGTCTCCGACGCCCTGACTGCTGCAGCCGGGTCTCCCCTGGTGCTGCTGACCGGCACGCTGACCTCGCCTACCACCAAGCAGATCATCACCGAATTTTTAGCCAAATATCCCGGCAGCCGCCACGTACAGTATGACGCCGACTCTTACAGCGGCATCCTGCTGGCCGCCGAAGCCACTTACGGCAAACGGTCCATTCCGTCTTACCGCTTCGACAAGTCGCAGGTGATCGTGAGCCTGGGCGCCGATTTCCTCGG
>JAMFRX010000584.1 GCA_026224995.1 Puia dinghuensis | reverse complement strand
GCCCCTCTACTATGTCCAGATCGCTCCCTTCGCCTACGACCACAACGAAGACGCCGCCCTGCTCCGCGAGCAGCAGGACGCGGCCGCCCGCCTCGACCACACGGGCATGGTCGTGATCAGCGATCTCGTCACCGACACTACCAATATCCATCCCAAGAACAAACATGAAGTAGGCTATCGCCTCGCCAACTGGGCCCTGGCCAATACGTATGGACTCAAGGATGTCGCCTACAAGAGCCCCTGGTATCAATCCGTCGAATCCAAAGGCGATAAGCTCATCGTCCACATAGCCGATGCTCCTGGCGGACTTTCGGTCTCGGGTCCAGCTGTCAAGGCGTTGTACATCGCAGGAGAAGACAAGGTGTTCTATCCCGCCCAGCTGAAGATCGAAGGCGATAAGCTCATCGTTTCGGCGCGGGAGGTCAAGCGGCCCGTGGCGGTGCGGTATCAGTATAGTAATGCGGGGATCGGGAATATCTTTGGGAAGACGGGGTTGCCGGTCGCGCCGTTTAGGACGGATAGGTGGTGATTATTAGTTCATTACGCGGGCCGGACCCACCCCTGTTGTGGGGTACGAATTTGTTTAGTAACTTTGTGTATCCTTTTAAAAATGATCGCTGATGGAATCCGAAAAGAACTTAAATATATCGTTTCAGGAGCTCGCCTTGAGAACCCGCGAGATCATTGCACAACGCTCAGAAATCTCCTTTGCCAAAGCTTTGGAACAAGTCCAACTGTTAAAAGCCAATTCGAAAGTAGGGCAATCCTCAAAGAAGAGCAGGGCCGATTCTTAACATCTTATGCTGAGAAGGAAAATCTGTGGTTGAGTTATTTGCCATTGGATAGCCACTATCTCGCTAAAGGTGGTGAATCCCAGGTTTATCTTGCGCCGGATAATAAAACTGTAATTAAGATTAATGATGCAGTATACTATGCGTCCTGGACAGAATATTTCAACAGCCTGGTCATCCATAATCTATTATTTCCAACTACAGCTTACTCACTTTTAGGATTCACCAAAACGGAGGAGCGCCTTTGCCTTGTTGTTCACGGTCTTCTATATATTATAGTCGATTATGCTTAAAATTATTCAGCAGATCCTCATACTGCTCCTTCAAATCATCCGGCAGCTTATTCACGACCGTGTCCACCTTAGGCTGCGACGCCGTCTTCCCCGGCGGATCGACCCAGTTATACCGGCCATTCCATTTCGACCCGATATTCACCGGCGCCGCGTCTACGATCAATTGAAACCCATCTTCGAATTTATCCTTTTGCTCCTGTGGAGAGGCCATAATTGTTTGTATTAATTTTATTGTCAATTGGGTTCATCGAGGCTGGATCAACGGCTTCACCTTCGTCCCGATCAGCTCTATCGACCGCATCAGCTGCTGATGTGTCAACCCCGCATTATCCATCTGAAATGTCACCCGAGAGATCCCACCCAAAGCCTCGCTATGCCGTAGGATCTTCTCCGCCACCGCTTCCGGTCCGCCTACCATCAGCACCCCCTTTGGCCCGATCAGCGCATCGAAGGAGCTCCGGGTCACGGGCGGCCAGCCACGCTCCCGGCCCAGCTTGGTCCAGAGCTCGGCATAGCCGGGAAAGTATTCCGCAATGGCCTGCTCGTTGGAAGCGCTCACATAACCTGGCGAATGCAGCCCGACGGTCAGCTGGTCCGGGGTAAAGCCCGCATGGCGGCCCGCTTCGCGGTAGAGGTCTATCAGCGGACGGAACCGGTGCGTCTCCCCGCCGATGATGGCCACCATCAGCGGCAGGCCCAGGCTTCCTGCCCGGGCAAAGGATTCGGGCGTGCCACCCACCCCCAACCAGATGGGCAGCTTCTCTTGTAACGTCCGCGGATATACGGGCAAATTATTCAGCGCCGGCCGGAACTTACCCTGCCAGGTAATGAATTCATGGTCTCTGATCTTCAGCAGCAGGTCCAGCTTCTCCTGGAACAGCCGGTCATAGTCTTTGAGGTCGAAGCCAAAGAGTGGATACGCCTCTATCGACGAGCCGCGGCCCACCACCAGTTCCGCCCTCCCCCTGGAGACAAGATCCAGCGTAGCGAAGCTCTGATACACCCGCACCGGGTCCGCGGCGCTCAGCACCATAACTGCGCTGGCCAGTCGAATGCGTTTTGTCCTTGCAGCGGCGGCGGCCAGGATCACCACCGTAGCGGAATCCAGGAATTCCTTCTTATGGTGTTCCCCGATCCCGAATACATCCAGTCCCGCCTGGTCGGCGAGCTCCATCCGCTCCAGCAGCTGCGCCATCGCATCTGCCGGGCTTAAGGAATTAGTGCCATACATGGCCGATGCAAAACTGTCTACTCCTATTTCCATGGCTGTTGATTTATGTTTCCTGTGGCACGAAGGTAAGCAACCTGGTGCTTACGGCATCACCGGTACCACCAGCACACTGGGATGCATCTTGTCGCCATAGATCTTCACATGGGCGGTATGCGCATCGGCCGCCGTCTCATTGGCAACGACCCCACCGCTGGCGTAGTTCTTTTCCGATCCTACGGAGTTAGGTGATGTGAGGACCAATCGAATCCGGCTGCCTTTTTCAATAGCCCTGGAGATAAAAGTGAACTTACTGAAATGATACAGATAGGTCTCTCCGGGCGTCAGTAGGCCTTCCTTTTCCAGGCTTTCCCTGTATCGCGCCCGGATGGTATTGTTGGTAAGAAAGACGCTTGTCCCATCGGCCTTGATCTCGTAGAGGTCCGCTTCGATATCGATGTCTTTCACGTCGGTTTGGATATAAGCGTCGAGCGCGAAGAATCCCGAGACCTCGGTTTCTTTTTCAAACGGCGCCGTGTGATAGATCACGCCATCACCCCGTTGAAAGTAAACGCTGCTCTGGTCCAGGAAATAGTTGTCGGCCTGATTGTCGGCAAGCGTGGTAAATCTTTTGTCAAGCGGATTATACGTATAGGTGGTTGGGCTGCCAGCGGCCGGAACGGGCTGCAGCAAAGCCGAGTTGAAGACGTCGTTCGTCTCGTGATTGTCCGAGCTCAGATAAAAACGTTGCTTGTCCTTCCCGATGGCGCCCAGGGAGTCCACATACTTCCATTTGTTCTTGTTGCTCACGAAGTACGCGACTTTATTCTTCAGGAAGGCCGGCTTCGCGCTGTCCTTCATCGTGTAGTCGTACCATTGGCGGTGGAGATCGTTCATGTCCAGCAGGCTGGAGTCTCCGAAGACCAGTCCCCCCACTTCTTTGCGCGGCGTCCGCGTCCCCGGATGATCCCAGGGCCCGATGATCAGGTAGTGCCTCGCCTT
>JAMFRX010000583.1 GCA_026224995.1 Puia dinghuensis | reverse complement strand
GGCCAGGCAGCGGCAGGAGCAGACCCAGCGTCGAAGCCACCGCCTGCGTCAATCCTGGTGACCACCTTCCCTGCAATCACTTCCATCGGCCGATCCAGGCCCACTGCCTACCGCGAGAACCCCGCTAGCTTATGCAGCACCACCGGGCTATACACATGCCCGTCCTTGATGACTACCTGCACATTCCGTATGTCGCGGATATGATGCAGCGGATCACCATCCACGATGATCAGGTCCGCCGCCCGGCCGGCCATCAGCGAACCGCTGACTCCCGCCTGCTTCATCACAAGGGCCGGGACCACTGTAGCCGTGCGTATCGCTTCCAGCGGCGTCAACCCCGCCTCTACATATAGCTCCAGCTCCCGGTCCACGCTATAGCCGGGGAAGCCCATATCGGTGCCCGCCACAATGGGTATACCCTTATCGTGCATGACCTTTACCAGCTTTTCCATATCCCTGAACATCGGCTTATACTTAGCAGCCTTGTCGGCAGGCATGCCCATCGTGACGAACAGCACCTGCAGGGGCGCCGGCAAAGTATAAAACGCCGGCTCCATTTTGGTGATGCTGTCTTTCACCGAACGGAAGATCATTTCGAATACACCCATTGTCGGGTCGATCACCGTCCCATGCTCCTTCAGGAAATCAAATGCCTGCTCTGTTTGCTGACTGCCCCAGTCGATGGTCTTGTCCGCATTGTGCCCCAGCATGGGCAGCACATATTCAATGTGGTTCACCATATCCATCCCCGAATCCACACCCTGCTCCAGGTTCATGCCCTCGGGAATATGCCCGGTGACGGTCAGTCCAAGGCGATGCGCCTCGTCGCAGATCGCCCTTACCACCGGAGGCTGTACGGAGCTATAGATCTTGATCTGAACGAACCCGGAATCCTTATAGCGGCGCACGGCTATCACCGCATCCATCTTCGAAGAGGCCCGCACGATGCCCAGCCCCATTGGGCCCGGACCGTCGATGATACCCGCTTTCAGGATACGCGGCCCTATGCCGCGTCCATCGTCGATGGCCCGCTTGACCGCATTGATGTAATTGAATTCATTGCCGCAATCCCTCACCGTCGTCACGCCCGCGGCGAGATAGGCCGGACCCCATTCAGCCTGCTCAAAATGCGCATGCATGTCCCACAGACCCGGAAGAATGGTCTGACCCTCGGCATGGATGATCTTGGCATCGGCTGGCACCGCGACAGCATTTCTGGCTCCCGTCTTCACGATCTTGCCATTGCGGATCAGGATCACGGAATTCTCAGTGGATTGCCCCATGGCGACGTCGACCATTTTCCCGCCCACGATGGCCAGCGTCCCGGGTTCGCCGAGGGCGCCATCCGTCCTTCCTTCGCCCGATTCCGGCTTCATTCTCCCGCTCATCATTCTCCCAAAGATCTCCATCCCATATTTCGCAGCCCGCCCGATCAGTTCCGGCAGCATCGGCTCATACCTGTCCCGCATGATCTCCAGCTTGTCGCCTTCCGCATCGTTTGTGATCAGGCAGATGAGATTGCCGTCCTTATCCGTCCATACCAGCTCGTTACCCCATATTAGTCCGTTGATGACCGTCCTTTCCAGTATCAGGCGCTGCCCGTAATACGAGATCGTGTCCATACCATCCGCATGGATCGAGACTTCCCCCGAAGGCAGCAGCCGCAAACGCGCCGGCCGCCCATGCCGCCGCCAATAGCGCAGCAACGTCATCTGCACCGTACCCGGCGAATAGCCCGCCACCGGAAATTCCGGCGCCTTCAGCTCCCGGCTGTAGCTCGAGTCATCCACCTGTATGGCGGCCCGGCCTCCCTGGATAACGATGCTGTCATGTATAGTGGAGAAACGCGAGGTGCTACCCTTGATCCAAAGGCTCACCGGCTCGTCTTCCGCCGTCACCACCAGCCTGGCGTCCAGCGGAACAGCTGAGCCCCGGTCCACGAACTTCCAACGGATCGTATAGCTTACCCCGCTATCGCCGGTCTTTTTATAATAGGTCTCCTTGCCGATGTTCTGGGCGAACTTGTGGAGATAGAAGACCGCGCTGTCGGCGGCTGGGGGCGCCTGCGCCATCCCCCTTATCTGCACCATAATGGCTGTCCCGCTGGTTAAAAGGAACAATGCATATTTTTTCATGGATAACTATTTGAGTTTAACTTGTTTTTTACCGCCTCTCCGCATAAACCCCCATCTCCGCAATCCCCGGCGGCTCCTTAAACCCATCGATCAGCACCCTCACCGCATCCCCCCACACCGTCGCAAACCGATGGATCTTCACCCGACCCTGCTGCCCGCCGGCGACCAACGGCTTCCATGCCCCATTGCTCCGGTATTCCAGCCGATAAGCGCTGATATTACCCCCGGCCAAAGTGCTGGTTGCCTTGTCCTCTGTCAAAACAACCATATTGAAGGCCTTCTCCCTTTCTAAGTCGACCTCATACCAGGGCTGCCTGACCTCCGCATTGGACTGCCAGGCCGTATGGAAATCATCGTCATTCCCGAAGTCCATGATATTCATGTCGTCGCTCCAGGTGGATTTGGCCGGCTGATGCTTGGCGATATTGCTCGAGATGATCGGCGCTTCCGTCGGCGGCAGCGGATTGGCCGGCCCTTCGTTCTTCCATAACCGCCCTATCTCCGCCAGCGCCGCCAGGGCATTGTCATCGATAAGCCCATCCCTGTTAGGCGCCACGTTGAGGATAAAGTTGTCGTAGATCTTGTTGTAAGGGACGATATCTTCATCGACCAGCTGCTTCGGGTCTTTCACGGGCGAGGTGGGGTAGTCTGTCTTCCAGAACCACATGGAATTCAGCGGCAGGCAGGATAAGGCCGGCAGCCGGTTCGTGGACGTAGAAATATGCTGTCCCGCTCCCTGCTCATAAGATTTGATATCGGTATAGAACAAACCCTCCGGCGGGTACTTGGCGGAGTTGAGGTCCATCAGCAGACAGTTGGGCTGCAGCGTCTTCACCAGTGTATAGATGTCTTCGAAAGGAACATCGTCATACGAGATACGCGACCAGGGTGCGTCCCATCCGTCGATGATCAGCGCCGTTATGGGACCGTAATGCGTCAG
>JAMFRX010000582.1 GCA_026224995.1 Puia dinghuensis | reverse complement strand
CTGTCGATGATAAAGATCAGATCGGGGGTGGAATCGATCATTGTGCGGAGGAGCAGTTCCGACTTTTGGGTTTCAGATAGCAACGACTTAAGTTTTCGGATAGACCGATCCTGCCAAAGCAAAGCCGCCGGCAGGAGGACCAGAGCACATAGGAGTAGTACGATCATTACCCCTAAAATAGCGAAGCGGTGGCGCTTGCCTGCTGCTATTTACACAGGAATCCAAAAAATTATGTAATTATACCTAGCAGTTAGCTCCGAGCCGCTATTTGGGATAATTGGTAGAGATATGATATTTATCTTCGAATTCCCAAAGCTTTGCACCGCCCTTGATGCCATCTTGATTATTGAAGGTATGAATATCGTCCTCCAGGGTTATGGTCAGGTGATCGACGCCGCCCCCGCCCAGATACAACCGGTCATAGTTGAAAACTACCTTAAGGACACCCAGGACGCGGGCCACGCGTTTGTTCCACTTCTCCTTCCCTTCGTCCTTCATGGCCTTTTCGCCGACGTACTGGTCGTAATCCAGGTCCTTGCGGATGGGATGATGCGCCAGTTCCAGATGCGGCAGGAGGAAGCCATCCATCAGGATGGCCGTCCCCATTCCCGTACCCAGCGTGACGGCCAGTTCGAAACCTTTGCCGCTGACTACACCCAGACCCAACTGGTCGGCGTCGTTGACGAGCCGCACCGGCTTATGGAGCGCATTGGCAATTTGCTGACCCAGGTCAATTTTTCCCCAATTGTCATTCCCCAGATTCGGGGCCGTGAATACGATCCCGTTGCGGACATACCCGGGAAATCCGACCGAGATCTTATCGTAGTCCGACATATCTTTTACCAGTTCCAGGATGGTACCGATGACGTTGGCAGGCGTTGCCTGCGCAGGAGTGACCAATTTGGTATATTTCATCTGGCTTTCCCCCTTGCTATTGAGGATGGTGCCTTTAATATGCGATCCGCCGATGTCGATCGCTAAGATATTTCCGTTAGTTGCCATGTGTCGAAGATAACAAATAATGGGCCAGCATCGTATTTTTACGAAGTAGAATACCCTATGGACTACGGGTATTAGGAAGTATATTTGCCGTTCAGTTATCGCCTTCCGCAAATGAAAAACCCTGAATAAACCGTACCCACGGAAGGCTGACGATCCCACCAATATTCTATGGACAACGTTTAGTTGAAATAATCCAAACCTGGGGCCGGCATTGTTTTTACCCAAAATTAAAACGATGTTGAAGTCCAACGTACCCTTTAGTTTTTTTAGTGTAGCCTTTATCATTGGGCTGCCTTCGGCGGCGAATCCCGGCCGCCCTATCATGGAATCGGGAAAGAGTGTGCTCTATACCACCAGCACAGCTATGCCGGCCACTTCCAAGACAGACAAGATCTCCCTGCCCCCACCGGGTCAGCAGGGAATGAAATTCGTGAACGCATATATCAGGAACAACGATGAATGTCTGGTAAACGTGAAGGAAAGAAGCGAAGGTCCTTTTACGATCATCGACTCCGTCCTTCACCACTATGGCCTGCCGTTGGAATTGAAATACCTGGCCGTCATAGAATCGGAGCTGAAGGCAACGGCCCTATCCCGCGTTGGCGCAAAAGGCCCCTGGCAGCTGATGCCTGGCACCGCCCATGAACTGGGCCTGAAGGTCAATCGCCGGAGCGACGAACGCATAAGCTTTTACAAGAGCACCAGGGCAGCGGCCAAATACCTGCGTGACCTGCACCGGGAATTCGGCGACTGGCTGCTCGTGCTTGCCGCTTATAATGGGGGGCCTAAGCCCGTCTACAGGGCCATTCACAAATCGCATAGCCGGAACTTCTGGGCCCTCCAGCGCTATCTGCCCGCAGAATCCAGGATGCATGTGAAGAAATTCATCGCTACCGCGTATTATTTCGAGGGAGATGGCAGCACGAATGCCCCCGCCCTGCAGCCCATACCCGTGGCCGTGAGCTCTAAGAAAGGGCTGACCGACGCGTTGGAATCGGCCAACGATCGCTTTAGCCGGCTGATGCAGGAATCAGCGAGATCGCTGAAGGCCAGCAATGACCTGCTTGGTGTCTCCATGAATTAAGGTCTATGGAGCGGGATGGATACGCGCCACCCAGCCGCCGCCGCCGGCAAGCTGTACCGTCAGCTTGTCGCCGCCTTTAAGCCGTATCGTTTCCTTTTTGTAGTCGGTGGCATCGCGGTCGGCGTTGACACCGTCTTTAAAGACCACCGCTTCATATGTCCCGGCGGGAAGGAAGGAGCAGTCGATGGTCAATTGGCGCGGCGTCCAGTTGGTCATGGCCCCTACAAACCAGGTATCCCCTTTGCGCCGGGCCAGCGCCAGGTATTCGCCCACCTTTCCATCGAGCGCCACCGTTTCATCGAAAGTGGTAGGAACGCTGGTGATAAAATCGGTACATTCCTGTTCCTTCTTATAAATGGTCGGGTTGTCAGCCAGCATCTGCAATGGCGCCTCGAACACGACGTACTCCGCCAGCTGCATGCACCGCGTACCCTTGCTCATGGGGTTATCATTGATGGGCCTGTAGGTCGCCTGTGTGGCATTGCGCATGGCCCCTGGCGTATAATCCATCGGGCCGGCCATCATCCGGATAAATGGGATAGACACTACGTAGCGAGGCTGGTCCTCGTCTGCCCATTTAAAATTCTCCAGGCCTTTGACGCCTTCATAGCCGATGACATTGGGCCAGGTGCGCTGCAGGCCCGCAGGCTTCGACGATCCGTGGTAGTCTACCAATAATTTGTATTCGGCGGCCTTCTGCGCGATCGCATAGTTCGAGGCGATCGCTACCTGGTCGTCACGGTCGATGAAGTCTATTTTAAATCCCTTGACGCCCATGCCGGCATAATAAGGGAAGGCCTTATCCATCTGCTGCGTTACGGCATACCAGGTAGCCCACAGGATGACACCAATCCCTTTTTGTTTACCGTAGTCGATGATCTCCTGCAGGTTGAGCTTGGACGAGGCCTTCATGAGGTCAAGGTTATCCGACCAGCCCTCGTCTATTACGATGTATTGAAGATGGTTGTCGGCGGCGAAGTCGATGTAATATTTGTATGTAGGAGTATTGATGCCAGCCTTGAAATCCACATGTGATATATTCCAGTTGTTCCACCAGTCCCAGGCCACCTGGCCGGGTTTTATCCAGCTTATATCCGTGAGCTTTGGCGGTGCTGCCAGCTTCTGGACGATATCCTGGTTCAGGAGGTCCTTGTCCTGTTCGCTGATGACAATGGCCCGCCAGGGGAAGCTGCGGGTACCGGAGGTCTTAGCGATATAATCCGCTCTTGTATTCGGGATATAGTTGATGCTATGGAGGCTTGCATCCAGGGGATAGGGTGCATAGACGCCGCTCAGGCCTTTTTGCGTTTCGTTCAGGTGCAGGTACATGCCGGGATAATCGTCCAGGTCGGCCTCGAGTACGGCTACCTTCTTATTCTGTCCGATATACACCAGCAAGGGAAGGAAGGCCAGCGAATCCTTTGGAAATTGAGAAAGGTTGATCTCGTGGTAGAGGGCCTCGAATGAGGAGTTGAAATTCTTGCCGTTCCTGTAATCCCACTCAATAGGGATGAAGGCCTTGTCGTCGTCGGTAAAATTGAAATTGGCCTCTTCGTTCTTTACTATGAGCTCGCCTTTTTTCCTTGTCGCGAACCGGTAGGCCACCGCGTCGTCGTAGACCCGGAAGATGATGCTGTAATCTCCCTTGCAGTTCAACGTAAGCTGGGTATACCGATCCTGGATCGTCGCCTTTTTGTAATCAATGGGAGTGATGGTGGAGCTATTCGTCTGGATGGGGGCAGAAAGGATTTTGGCGTTTTGTGCCAGGACCTGTCCATCCTGCAGCTGCAGGGAGATCTCCGAAGGGGCGATCACGGCCTGGCCTTTATGCTCCACGGACCAGCGGACGTGCTCGTCTACGGAGACATGGACGATGATGGAGCCATTGGGAGATTTGAGATCGTAATCTTTGGAACCGCCGGCTTGTACTAGTAAGACGGGCAGGACACAGGCTAGCGAGAAGAGGAGCTTTTTCATGTGCAGCGATTGTTAAAAGAGCTCAAATATAAGGGGGAGATCGCTGACAGAATGATATTATTTTAACCTTTTATTCAACGACCGCCCCCGACCTCACATCAAGCCGGAAAAGGCGTAATGACCGGATGACGCTCTCGCTAACGTCGGCGGTGCTGGATATAAAGCTTCCGCCAGGTATAAGCATAAACAGGGGCACCCAGAATTTATGGTCACTGTATTCTTTGGAGCCCAAAACATAAAATTGATGTTGGACGCTAAAGACGGGAAAGAGGTTCCCGTCCATCATCACATAGGTTTGATTGCCGTCGCAAAAACCCCACACCGTATGCGTGTAGATAAAGCGACCGGTCCCATCGGGGATGCTTAGCTCTAAATTGGCAGACCGGTCCTTGGAGATCTCATATTGTGTGATCGAAGGACGATTGTTCCTGAATTCACCCACGGTGGAGTAGACACCTTTTACCAGGTTAGTCGCCGTGTCCATGGAATAGTTGAACCTGGTCCTGCTGAAAGAATCTATCTGATCGTAGGAGACTTTTCTTTTCATTGCCAGGTCGACATCCAGATTGAGGGCGGCAACCTTGTACATAAAGCGTTCTATAAGCTCCGGCAGCTCATTTGACGCCATATTTGCGGAAGTAGATCCAAAAGCCGTCGTCACCGTGTCAAGGTAAGTTAGCGGCGTATAGCCGTCTTTGGTCTGCAGATACGCTTCGAAGCGAAAGGAAACCCGCCACGATGGCTTGCTGAACATCCGGTAGTTGAGGACTGCGTGGTCGGATATCCAAAGGTCTTTTATAACGACCAGCAGTGTATGGTTACCTTTGGGACTGGAATAACCAGCATTGAGGTAAGCGGAGACCTGCGTGGTCACCGGCGCATGAAACATCATTTCCTGCTGTGCCCTGCCGCCGCCGCCGACCAGTCCGATCCTGGAGGTATCCCGTCTGAAATCGAGGACTGTGATACTGTCGAATTCGGGTGGGAAGGGTGGGCGGTTGGGACTAAGGGGCAGGCTGACCCTGTCAGTCCTGCATTTCTTTTTTATGAATTGCTGACCCGCATCGTTGGTCTGGGCTTTTGCCTGAAAGAAGGAGCCGATGACCAGCAGGAT
>JAMFRX010000071.1 GCA_026224995.1 Puia dinghuensis | reverse complement strand
GCCATTGGTTGATGACGCGGATGCCCGTGCTGAATACGAAGACCATCAGGAAGACGGCGAGGTTGCCTGCATTGACGATCGGGCGCACTCTGGGCGGGCCATTGCGCCCGCCAGCTTGAGACCCGCCGCCGGAGGCCTGGCCAGGCCCATTCAAAGCCCCGAACAGGGAGTGATAGATGCGGGGCAGGACGCAGTAAAAGATCATCAGCCCCAGGATCAGAATGGTATAGGACAGGAATTTCTTCTGGTCGAGCAGCTTAGGAATGAACGAATAGGTATTGAGATAATAGAAGGCGATGAGGAAGCCATTGTTGACGATAAAGAAGGCTGTAAAATAGTGTTCCTCGAAAAAGCTGAGGTCGACGTCCCTGGGCCGGGGATAGAAAAGGAAGGGCAGCAGCAGGAAACACAACCAGGCTGCAATGTGAATGACGATCTGTACGGTAAGTTTCTTCAAGCGTTCACCTTTATATGGATCATATCAAAACTAGGCGGGAAACGTCGAAAGGGGCGAATTATTAGATGAATGGGGGTATGGCATCGGTGAACGGAGAGGATAAAAAGCCCGACCCGGTAAACCGGGCCGGGCCTTTACTATCAGAAGCTGAAACTGATCTTGCTATACATCCGCAGGCCGTCGAAGCCCATTTGGATGGAGTCGAAGGGGCCGCCGGATTCGCTGTCGTAGGCCGAAGCGTTCCGGGCGTTGGGTACCACGGAAAGGTCCGGATGGACGTTGAACAGGTTGTCTACGCCGGCATACCAGATGAGGTTCTTGCTGACCTTGTAAGAGACATACAGATCGGAGGTCACCTTGCCCTGGTGCGCGAAATTCTCCTGTACCACGGATTTGCCGTCGTCGGTGGTTACGTAAGGATCCCAGCCATTGCCCTTATCGCTGATGCCGGCGCCGCCGGGCCCGCCGGGTGTTGCGCCGGGAACGCTGGAGTAGCCGAAGCCCTGGGTCGTGATCTTCCCGAAATAGGTGAAGTGCGCGCCTACGGCAAACTTCTGGATGCTGTATTCCAGGGAGAGGGCTGCTTTGGCGCGGGGGGCCGAGGCTTTCAGGAAATACTGTTCGCGGGTGCTGAAGAATGCCTGCTGGTTGGCGTAGCTCCCGTTAAGCGCAGCCGGGATATTGATCTTGTCGATGCTGATGTTCTGGATATTTCCGGCGAGGGTGGCCTTGAACCGGTCCCTGCCGATGCGTTTGTTGTAATCCAGGACGATGTCGACGCCGGTGTTGGTGGTATTGACGGCGTTGGCGAAGAAATTCACGGAGCTCACATCGTACTGGGTGAGGAAAGGGGCGATGGCGGGCACTGAGGCGTCGAAGTCACCGGTGATCACCACGCGGTGTTTCATTTTGACGATGTAGCCGTCCACCGTTGCCGTGAAATTGGACACCGGGGTCCAGGTGAAGCCGAGGCTGCTGTTAAAGGATGTCTCCTGTGTGAGCTTGGGGATGCCGGCGGCCTTGGTGATGGGGCTGTAGTTGGGCGCCAGCTTGATGTAGACCAGCTGTCCGGCAACGATATTGGTATTCGTGTTGCTGAAATTTATCTGCTGCAGGGAGGGGGCGCGGAAGCCCGTGCTCACGGAACCGCGGATATTGAAATTGTCCGCGATCTTATAGCGGGTAGCTAATTTGTATGTATTTACGAAGCCGAAGTCGGAATAATTCTCGAAGCGGGCCGCGCCGTCCAGCAGCCATTTGTCGGTGACGTCCAATGCTACGTCCACATAGCCGCCTACGTTCTTGCGATCCGCCTTGACAGCGTCGCCGGGCTGGTAGCCGGGGTAGCCTTCCGATCCGGTGGCCGGCGACTTTACAGAATCGGCGGGATCGGAGCCGTCGCCTACCAGGTTGGGAAAGAATTTTGACGGGACCGGATAGCCATAGGAATCCGGTTCGCCGGCATAGAGGTGATAGTGTTCGTAGCGGTATTCGCCGCCGAAGGAGAGGGTCATGCCTTTGGCCACATCGGCAAAGCGCTTGCTGATGTCGAGGTTGGCGGTATTCTGGAGGAAGGAGAAGCCGCCGTCATTGAAATTCGTCTTCAGGTCGCCCGGAACATTGTCCAGGGTAGCGTTGAAGGTCTTATAGCCATGGTAGTGAAAATCGTTGCCGCCGACGACATTGCTGATATCCCAGTCCCAGCCGTCTCCGGCAGTGCCTTCGAGGCCGAATGCAAAAGACCTGTCCGTAATGTATACCTTTTCCTGAGGGTTATAGTAGACGTTCTGGGAGCTGATCGTGCCGTCGCCGTTGCCCGCGACCTTCATGATATTGGCGTCGAAGATGAGCGTGCCATCGGGGTTGGTCGGGAATTTTTGCGGGTTGGCAGAAAAGTTACGGGTATAGGCATAGACCGTAGACAGCTTGCGGTTGTAGCCGCCGAAGAAATAGAATTTTGTGCGGGTGCCGGCGATGGGGATCTCGGCGTTCACCATGGCCCCGCCCGAGGTGACGGCGCCGTCGCCGAAGGCCCGGCGGACACCGTTGATGGGTAAGGCTTTGGGGTTGGTGGACATGTTGGTATCGGGTTCCGCGCGGAAGGTCTTGCCCTGCGTGAGGAAATTCCCGGCGAAGTTGATGAAGCCGCCGCTCTTGCCGATGGAGAGGCCGTAGTCGGCGCCCAGGGTATAGGCCAGTCCGTCGAGGCGGTTACCGGTATAGTATTGACTTGGATCGACAAAATTGGCGCTATTGTATTTATGGTCGTCATAGGCGCTGCTGCCCATCGTGACGTTCAGGTGGTTGATGTCTTTTTTCAGGATGATGTTGATAACGCCGGCGATGGCATCGGAGCCGTACTGGGCGGAGGCGCCGTCGCGGAG
This sequence comes from Puia dinghuensis, assembly GCA_026224995.1. Lineage (GTDB taxonomy): Bacteria > Bacteroidota > Bacteroidia > Chitinophagales > Chitinophagaceae > Puia > Puia dinghuensis_A. The sequence continues at coordinate 2,342 of JAMFRX010000071.1, read as the reverse complement.
GATCTCTATGCGATCGATAGACGCTTCGGGGATGGCGTTCAGGTCGGTGCCGGAGTTGCCGCGGCCGCGGGTGCCGGCCTGGTTGACGAAGGCGCTCAGGTGGCGGCGTTTGCCGTTGACCAGCACCAGGGTCTGGTCGAAGCCCAGTCCGCGGAGGCTGGCGAAGTCGTTGGCATCGGAGCCATCGGCGCCGCTCTGCTTGTTGTAGTTAAAGGATGGTACGGCGATATTCAGCTGTGACATCAGGTCTGGCCGGGCCGTCTGGTTGCCTAGGTCGTTAAGCCGGATGACATCGACGGGGACGGGGGATTCCGTTTTAACCCGGGGGACGCCGCGGGAGCCTACGAACACGAGCTGGGTAAGCTCGGAGCTCATGGGTTCGAGGATCACATTGATGAAATCTGTGGAAGGGACCGCCAGGGACTGCTCCGTATAGCCGACATTACTTATTATTAATATATCATCGGATTTGACCTCTAGCTTAAAGAGGCCTTCGGCATTGGTGGAGGTTCCGTGCTTGGATCCTTTGACTTTTACGGAGGCGCCGGTCAGAGGCGATCCGGAGGTTTTGTCGGTGATCTTCCCTGTGAGGGTCTTTTGGGCGTGGGCGATAAAGGATAGGCATACGAGGGCCGTGAGAATTAGAAGTCCTTTCATGTGAGTTAATTTTGGTATTTAATGAATTTACCAAAAAATAACCAAAACTAGCCCGATCTTAACCGGAAATGTTAAATAATTATTAATTACTATGTGATATCACTTAGGTCAGTACTGTTCCTGTTCGTTGGGGAAGTCGTTGTCTTTTACGTCCTTGATATAATGCCGGACGGCGCCGGTGATCTCATCGGCCAGGCTCAGGTAGCGGCGAAGGAAGCGGGGCTGGAATTCGGTATTGATGCCCAGGAGGTCGTGCATGACCAGGACCTGTCCGTCGCAATACTTGCCGGCGCCGATACCGATTACGGGGATATGGAGGTCCTGGGCGACAATCTTCGCCAGGGTGGCGGGGATCTTTTCCAGCACCACGCCGGAGCAGCCGGCTTCTTCGAGCAGGCGGGCGTCCTTTTTGAGCTTTTCGGCTTCTTCGTCTTCGCGGGCGCGGACGGTATAGGTTCCGAACTTATAAATGGATTGCGGGGTCAGGCCGAGGTGGCCGATGATGGGGATGCCGGCGGCCAGTATCCGGTTCACGGATTCCAGGATCTCTTCGCCGCCTTCTACCTTGATGCCATGGGCGCCAGTCTCCTTCATGATGCGGATGGCGGAGGCCAGCGCTTCCTTGGAATTGGACTGGTAGGAGCCAAAGGGAAGGTCGACGACCACGAAGGCGCGGTTGACGCCCCGCATGACGGAAGAGGCGTGATAGATCATCTGGTCGAGGGTGATGGGCAGCGTGGTCTCATGTCCCGCCATGACATTGGATGCGGAGTCGCCGACGAGGATGACATCTATGCCGGCGGCATCGAAGAGGCGGGCGAAGCTATAATCGTAGGCGGTGATCATGGAGATCTTTTCGCCGTTGGCCTTCATCCGCTGTAAAGTATGGGTCGTTACTTTCTTGATTTCAGTATGGACTGACATGACGGAATTTTGCGAAAAGGTAGATTATTTTTTAAACTTCGGAACTCTTTCTTTTCAAGTCTGCATACAGGTGCTGGATGAGTCCATCCGCCAATCCGATCTTGGGAACATAGATCTCCTGAGCCATCGCCCAGCGCATAACATTGACATAGATCTGGAGGGCGGGAACGATCACGTCGGCGCGGTCTTCCCTTAGCTTGTAGAGCCGCATCCTGTCGTCCAGCGAGAAGCTCGAGAACTCTTTGTAATAGTCTTTGAGCAGCTCTATAGGCAGGGACTTGCCTTCCTTTCGTTTGGAGATGGAGAAGATCTTATTAATGTTGCCGCCGGAGCCGATGGCGATGATCCGGTCCGTATAATTGCGGGTTTCTCTGCGGATATATTCTTTCATGGTATCCCAGATGTCCTCTGTCACCTGGTTCTTGAGCAGGCGGATGGTACCGATATTGAAGGAGGCCGAGAAGAGCAGCTTGTTGCCGGCGAAAAAGGTCAGCTCCGTGCTGCCGCCGCCCACATCTATATAGAGGTAGGCGTGTTCCTTATCCAGGTTTTCGGCGATATGGTTCTCGTAGATCAGGGAGGCTTCGTAGCCGCCGCTGATCACTTCGATGTCGATGTCTGTTTCTTCCTTGACCTGACGGATGATATCGGCGGCATTTTCCGCGTCGCGCATGGCGGAGGTGGCGGCGGCTTTGATATGATCCACGTCATAGGCCTCGATGAGGTGTTTATAGGCCTTGATGGTGTGGAGGATCATTTTC
>JAMFRX010000581.1 GCA_026224995.1 Puia dinghuensis | reverse complement strand
GAGCTTTTTCAGCACGCTGATGATGGGTCTCTATGCCCGTAATCCAATTTTGGTGGCGCCGGGCATGGGGCTGAACGCCTTTTTTACCTTCACGGCAGTCGCGTTGCTCAAGATCCCCTGGCAGGAGGCCCTGGGAGCCGTATTCTGGTCGGGCATCTTCTTCCTGATCCTCACCCTCCTGAATATCCGCGTCTGGCTGTTGCGGGCCATCCCCCGCCCTCTGCGCTACGCAATCGCCGGCGGCATCGGCCTCTTCATCACCCTCATAGGCTTCGTCGACGCCGGCTTCATCGTCCACCGCCCGGCTACCCTCCTGGGCATCGGCAGCCTCGGCCCCGCCGTCATCACCTTCCTCATCGGTTTGCTGTTCACGGCCATCTTAGTCGCCCGTAAGATAAAAGGCGCTATATTATATGGTATCCTGTTCACCACCGTTATCGCCTGGCCGCTAGGCCGATGGTGGGGCACGGAAGCCTGGTCTGCCGCAGGCAGCATACCCCTGGTGAAAGGATCGGGCTGGTGGGCCCTCCCCGACTTCAGCCTGCTGTTCAAGCTCGACCTGGTCCACTCCCTGCGCTGGGCTCTTTTACCGGGGATATTCTCCTTTATTTTTACCGACCTCTTCGATAGTCTCTCCACCCTCGTAGGCCTGGCGGAAGCGGCCGAACTGGTAGACGAGAACGGTGAACCGAAGAACCTGCGCCGCGCCCTGCTCACGGACGCCGTAGCCACCACCCTTGCAGGACTTGTCGGCTCCAGCCCGGGCACGGCCTATATCGAATCCGCCGTAGGCATAGAGGCCGGCGGCCGCACAGGACTCACCGCCGTAGTGGCGGCCTTCCTCTTCCTGCCCTTCCTCTTCCTGTCTCCCCTCCTCTCCATGATACCGGCCATCGCGACAGCGCCGGCCCTCGTGCTGGTAGGCGTATTCATGCTCCGGCCGGTAAGCCGTATCCGCTGGGCACAGGCCGACGAAGCCATCCCGGCCTTCCTCGCCCTGGTGCTGATACCTTTTACCTGGTCCATCACCCAGGGTATCATCTGGGGATTCCTGAGCTGGACGATCATCAAGACAGGTAGCGGCAAGTACAAAGAGATCACCATCCCCTTGCTGGTCATCGTTGCCCTGGCCCTGACATCCTTAATTATTACGCCGACAGGACGCACAAACAAACAGCCCGTCACCGCCATCTTAGGCGCTTATGGGGACGAGATCACTTATCTGCTCGGAAAAGTGGAAAACAAACAAGAGACGCTCATCGGCGGCATCCCCTTCACGGAAGGCACCCTCGACGGCAGACAGGTGGTCGTTGCGCTCACCGGTATCGGCAAAGCGAATGCCGCTATCACCACTACCCTGGCCATCGAACACTTCCATCCCTCGGAAGTGCTCTTCAGCGGCATCGCCGGCGGCGTAGACCCCGCCCTGTCCCCTGGTGACCTGGTGATCGGCAGGAAGCTGGCCTACCACGATTATGGAACGCTTGGCGATACCCTCGTGCACGATCCGACCCGCAACCCGGTGACCCATGATAAAAATCCCTTGTATTTTTCGTGTAACGATACCCTGGTGGAAATAGCGGAGAAGGTTAGCCGCGGATTGACCCTGGAAAAACCTATCGAAGGGAAGCCCGCGCCACATATTGTCAGCGGCACCATTGTGACAGGCGACGTCTTCGTCACTTCTCTCACGGCCACCCGCCGGCTCTGGCAGACGATGAACGCCGAAGCTACCGATATGGAAAGCGCCGCCGTCGCCCAGACCTGCTGGCAACGGGGCATACCCTTTATCGTCATCCGCAGCCTCAGCGACGCCGCCGACAGCGACGCGGAAAAAGATATTCACCGGTTCTATCGCGTAGCGGCGCATAACGCCGCCTTGCTGGTCATCGCCATAACGGGCGAGTTGGCTCACCCGCAACGCTAGTATGGCTTCTCCCCTACGATATTGCCGGCAGGCGAGTACCTGCAGACCAGGAAATCGGTTTGCCCATTGCTGGCAAGCGCGCAACCTACAGATTGCGTATTCTTCCATACAATTTGCGTATAATGACCGACGACAGCGCTCCGGCTGGTGCTGCAGTTGGGATACACATCATATTTAAAGGAACGTTTCTCATTGCCCCAAAACCCGACCATATCCGCATAGGAGTAAGCTCCCGCCGTACCCCAAAACAAATTCTCACATCTTGCCCGCGCGCACTTTGATCATGTTCACCCTTGTTGATCGACGCGAGATGCTGCGCCCATGCCATCGCATCTTTGGCCAACACATCGGACCATGTGAGCGGAGGCAACTGCAACGCGCTGCGATACGTTGTATGTTGCTGGAGTATGGCGCTGATGAAGGAAGAGTCCTTGTAGACAACCTTTGCGGATTGACTGTGACCCTCGAAGGCAAATAGAAAAAGGAGCGATACGATCAACGTTGTAGTGCGCATGGTTTCTTGTTTTTTCTTGTGATGCATAACCGTATTTAGTCAATAAGTCTTTCAATTAATAACAAATTTATTTTCACTCTATCTTTGTACTCTAATTTTTTTTCCCGAATTTTAAAACCTAACAACCTTTTTCCTTTTATATTCCGCGTTCATTTCTTATCCGACCCGAACAATGCTTTCTTCCTATCCGCTCTTGATTACCTTAATTTCAACTTTGGCTTAGCCACTTATTCTGCGTCTGATAAACCAATGTAACTATGTTCAAAAAACAGGTAATGCTAGAGTCTGTCTCGGCCCTACTGATACTCCTATTTCTGTATGCAAGTCTAAGCAAATTTATGGACTTTAAGACGTTCACGGGCGAGATGAACAACCAACCCCTACCCAACTCCTGGACCCCCTTCCTTGTCTGGTTCATCCCTTGTACGGAGATCGCCATCTCCGTCGCACTTATCTTCGAACGTACGAGACTGTTAGGTTTCTATGCTTCGCTGGTGTTGATGGGGCTTTTCACGATCTACACGCTGGTTATCCTTTTACACTTCTTCAGCTATGTCCCGTGCTCTTGCGGCGGCATCATCAAACGGCTCACCTGGCGGCAGCACCTGGTGTTCAATTTGTTTTACGTCGGGGTAGCGATCACTGGCCTGATCATTCAACGTAGGAAAGCTTTCGTCACAATAATCATCACCAAAAACAAAAACAGTTTCGTATG
>JAMFRX010000580.1 GCA_026224995.1 Puia dinghuensis | reverse complement strand
GGGAATCGTCGGCCTTATCCATCTCCTTTATCGCCGCCGTCATTATCTTTTATTTTGGCTTTAAAAAAAGAGATATCATTAGTCTGGGACTATTTGCCTTGTCTTTTCTGGGGACCTACCTTTCGCTAAGGGCTTTTCTTCCAAAGGCCCCCCCGGATCCGCAGTTAGCTCCTTATTTGGTCGGAAACCTGGCACTCGATATCAACCAATCGGGATTATTGTTTTGGCTCTTATTGGGATCTTTTACCTACATGCTGTCAAACAGCGAACGAAACCGTAATCTGATCCTCTTTTTTTATTTGTTGAGTGCGCCCTATATTTTTACCGTATGGAAAGACGGTATTCTATGGGAAGTCAGGTTATATATCCCGCTCTTTCTCGGGTCTTTATTTCTGAGCAAGCTGGGTTAGATCTCTTTTCCTATATGTACATATCCCCCATCCGCCCAGACGAGTTCCCCCTGTATGCCTGCTGCCATCGGTGAAAGCAAAAAAGCAACCGTACCGGCCGTAGCCCGGTCATCGGCCAAAGGCAGCCCGGGCAATGAGACGCCTTCGCCGACCACTACGCCGTTGACCCTCACATTCATTTCACCCCATGCTGCCCAGGCCTCTACCAGGCCCATCCGTATTCCATTACTGGCGGCATAGGCCGATGATCCGCCCTGTCCGGTCATCGCCGTACCAGGTCGTCGCGTCCAGGCAGGCCTGGGCCTCTGCCGGGCTGATATCCCAAAAGGGCTTCATGGCGGGTTTTCCATCCATTTCCTGGCGTCCGGTGCCATTCAGCGTAGCCGAACCGCTATTGATCAAATGGATAAATCCTCCTTCCGCCATCCCATCCGGCATCCATCCCGTCACTCGTTGAACCGCGGCCGGGCTCCAGTAGGTACGCACATCGGCAAAGATCTGCGCCGTCTGGGTCAGCAAATAACCAAACAGCATACTGACCCCATTCAGCGAATCGTTTTCCGTGGCCACCATATAGGGGGCTCGTATTCCGCTCCAGTCGCACGAACTGTTGAGGATAGCTTCAGGGAAATCGCCGTTGGGCAGGAAATCCGTCCATTGACGCTGTCCCTGAAAACCGGCTACGATCGCCTGATGCCCTTGTGCTTCTTCCCCATGGCCCTTCGCAGCCAATGCCGGATTGCCGGTCATCAGGTCCCGGATGATCAGGGTTATTTTGACTACGAATTGCCAGTCCTTATCTTTCTGCTCACGCCCAAATTGTTTCGCATGTGGGTTGAAATCCTGGCCTTCACGACACTGCTTCGAAGTCCATTCGAGTGCCTTTTTATATTCCTCTTCATCATAGATTTTTTTCTCGATCCGCCGCAGCACCTCGGAAGAATCCACATACTCGTTGCGCATGCCCAGATATTGGCGGAAGAGATCGTTGTTGACAATCGATCCGGCGATGCCCATGCTCACACTCCCGATCGCCAGATAGGATTGCCCTCGCATGAGGGCCACCGCCAGCCCGGTCCGGGCAAAGCTCAGGAGTCGCTCCCGGACATCTTCCGGTATCGCCTGATCACCTAGGTCCTGAACATCCCGGCCGTAGATGCCGAAGGCCGGCAAACCCATTTGATTGTGTGCGGCCAGTATAGCCGCTAGGTAGACAGCTCCGGGTCGTTCCGTGCCGTTAAAGCCCCAGATCGCTTTGGGCCAGTAAGGATGCATATCCATCGTCTCGCTGCCATAGCACCAGCAGGGAGTGACCGAAAGAGAAACCCCTACATTCGAGTGTTCAAATTTGACAGCACAGTCCGTCGCCTCCCGAACCCCGCCAATGCAGGTATCGGCAGTCACGCATCGCACCGGGCTTCCGTCCGGATTTCGCAACGCAGCCGTATAAAGTGCCGCTACATTGAGGGCCATTTGCATGGTCGTCTCTTCAAGGGATTCGCGTACGCCTCCCAGCCGGCCGTCGATGACGGGCCGGATACCGATTGCCGGATATCGATTCATTTGTTTAGAATGCGCTTTTGATTTTATCGATGGAAATACCCAATACTTTGCGACAGATCGGGTCAAGAGAGGATTCGGGGCCGGTAAAATGAAAGACACTATGTTTATGAACTTGTGCCTGGCCAGCAGAAAGGAAGGCTGCCGGGGATACGCTCTCCATTTCGAAGAACGGCCCCATCTGGCTGCCATCGGCCAGCGGGCCGTCGTTATAGGCGTTGACGGCGTCGCCGCTGAAAGGCGGTTTCACGGTGTTCCATTCCTGGTTGAGATAGCGGGCCGAAGAATCGACATCGAATGTACAGATGGTTAGCACGTGGTGCGCCGCGTCATAGCTTCCGATCATTGGTTTGGCCCGTTTTGGATGCATGCCCAGTTTGCCGCGGCTCTTGCCGTCGGCTTTGAAGAACAGCGTCTGGCCATCATACTTCACCCGATCGGCGGGGATTTCACCAAAATAATCCGTAGTGGCAGGTTTACTGGTATCTCTTGAAGCAGAGGCATAAGGGATCACGATAACTGTAGCCGGTGAAGGGTTGAACATATCCAGCAGCCACAGACAGGGCATGCCCGTAGTTTCCGTCCAGGGCTCGGCACCTGTGTTGGTTAGGATATTGAAAGTCCGGTATCCTACCACATGAACCGCTGTATCGGCGGACAGCGACAGCATACTGTCGATAGCCTCCTGGTTCAGCAGCACGATGCTGCGATCGATCGACAGATTCAGCCTGGTACCGGCATAGTTGGTCAGCTGCATGTCCTTCCGCAGGTCGACTACCGTATCCGAATGCAAAGTCACCTTCCAGGGTTCCGTGTCGAAGGCGGCCGGCGTCTTCCAGTTGGTGAATTCCATCTTGGCGCCGGGCGGGAAGAACAGTGAGAATTTGCCCCCTTCAGGACCCAGCCACAGGCGGTTCTCTCCTCCATAACCGTTCATGTGCGGGTCGACAGGTCCGTCGAAGGCCTTGTAGTGGATCCAGCCGAAGCTTGGTCCATCCTCTCCCGAAGCTGTTGATGTAAAGACCTTAGACTGGTATTTAGGGGAGACGATGATCCTGGCATCCCCATTTTGTAGGAGGACCAAGCCGCTATCATGTTGTTGCAGGAAATGCACATCATAGCCAAAGCTGCCGGGCTGAAGATTCGCAGTACTTGAAGAACTCGTGCAGGAATGGACCAGCGTACTCATAAGCAATAGATATAACAATCGTTGTCGCATAAGGAGCATAAAACTAAAGAAAAAAAATAGGTATTGGCAAGAACTGTTTTTCGTCCCGGCAGACGCACCCTTTGTCCCGAAAGACGAGAATTTGATCCTAACTAACCCAATCTTCTTCAACGTCCGGTGCCATCTTATCGGTTGTGACTGGCAGCTGTATTCTTTTGGAATAACGCCTTCAGATCGCCTATGAGACTCGTGATACGCAGCACATGCGCGGAGACGTACAATTTGCTGAGAAATAGCGATCCCAGCAGCAGGGGGATATATAGTCGCACCTCCCACATCACCCCGTCTTTCAGACAGGTCAGGATATAAGGGAGACTAAAAAGAAAGTATAATCCGATCAGCCACCGGTTTTCCGCTTCCCCCGCCATGGCCATCGGCAGATAAAAGAACAGTAGCCAGAAGAACAGTCCCATGGCATTGGTGTCGATCAGCAAGTTTCCCATCTGGATATTCACAATATGCAGGTGTTGCGGGTCGACGACCAGGATACGCAGCGCGACATAAGTCGCCAGGAAACAAACGGCCATGGCCGCAATAGCGATCAGCGATTTTCGGACAAATCCGTATTGCGTCAGTAGCAGGACGGCAATAATGGATACCGAGAGGGCGGATGATTCGCGGTTAGTCGTCGACACGATCAGCAGGGCGCAAACAGCAATCATCGTCCCCCAAAACTGCCGATGATTAAATCGGAGGAAAATATAAAGGATCAGCAATTGGAAAAAGTAACTGGAGACATCATAGCAGGCGACGGTGAACTGTGTAATCCCGATGGTGATCGGCACCAGGAAGGTGATTAGGGTTTTTTCCGCCGCCGAGAAAGTGAAGGCGTCGGGCAGGTCCACCAGCAGCACGGTTAATATGGCTGTCAGTATCAGGAAAAGGGCATTTAGATAGTAAAATGCCAGGTAAAACCGTTGGGAGCCATTATTGGTATTGATGAGGATCCTCGCATCGGCGCCTTGAGCCGGCATATCCTTGCCCAGCCAGTCATCTACAGCGTACAGCATCGCCTTGCTTAGCACCCGGTACTGGTAGACGTCATGATCGAGCCTGCTCTTGAAGGCTTGCTTGTTAAAGATATCGGCCGCGTAATTCGGCGTAAAACCGAAGTATATGATCTTGCTGACGACCATCGACAGCAGGATGGCCACAATCAGGGCGATGAACGTGCTGTATTTCATAGCGGGAAATTAAGTTCCCGCACTGCAAACAGTGCTCAGTGGTTAATTGACCTCCAGTTCGTCTTTCGATGGCAACTTCGGGAAGGGCGCATGCGGCTCGGTCTGATACCAGTAGACTGTGGAAGAGATATCGTCCTGCAGCGGTAGGTAATGGCTGGGACCCGGAGTGTTCCAGTTGTTCCAGCCAAGCGCCTG
>JAMFRX010000579.1 GCA_026224995.1 Puia dinghuensis | reverse complement strand
GGGGCCAGCAGGGTATAGCTGCCGGTAAGGAGAACGGAGTCGTATAGGTTGGTCCGGTAGAGGGCCTCGGCTAAATAGGTGAGGGTGCTGTCCGACTGTACGATCTCGGGCAGGGAATCCGCTGCGGGCGGCACGATCGAGTCGAGATAATACACGGAAGCCTGGCCGACCTTGGCGGCCTGGTTGGGGAGGGTGACGCTGCCGTTAAGCAGCAGCAACCCGTTGCCATTGTTCAGGATATAGAGCGGGACGCCCAGCTGGGTAGGATTGGAATTATAGCCGGCGCTGTCGATGTTGATGGCAGCGGGGAGGTAGTTGTAACGGACGATCCTGTCGGCGAGCGCGGAGCTCATGGAGTCGATTGCCATCTCAGGATAGCCTGATCTCTCCAGCACGGCATTCCTGGGGATCAACAGGGTAGCTGGGGCATCGTTCAGCAAGGCGACATCATCTGCCCTCAGGATCATCAGGTGGTACAGGCTGAGGGTGGTATCCGTATTGATCAGGCTCTGCAAAGGAGTTAACGTCACCTTGGCTGCCGGAGTGGCTTTCTTACAGGCGAAAGCGCCGATGAGCAAGATGCTCAGGATGCCCACTATCGTATTCGTCAGCCATCTTTCCATTGGAATGTCTTACAGCTTTTCGTATAAAGCCCGCAGCCTGTCGCGGGTCATGATCTTTTGCCAGTCCTCGCCCAGGGCATTTTCCCACAGCGGCTTCATCACTAAAGAAACGTCGATCATCGTATTGAATTGTTCATCGGTAAGCCCTTTTGTGATATGCTGGGGGATATCGATCTTATTTTTCTCCACCATCTTCTTGAATTCGTAGACTCCATCTGGGTAAAACTCTTCTAAATGGTCGAAAACTATACAGTTACCGATGCCGTGCTTGGTGCCGAGCAGATAAGCCAGGCCGTAGCTTACCGCATGCGCCACCCCAACCTGGGAATAGGCGATGCTCATCCCGCCGGCATAGGAAGCCATCATCAGCTTGTCGTCGCTGTCGTCATCCCATCCCTTTTTATTAACATAGACCTCCTGGCAGAGCTGCAGGGCCTTTTCGCCATATGATTTGCTGAATTCGTTGAGGTAGGTTCCCTGCAGGCTTTCAATACAGTGGATATAGCAGTCCATGCCGGTATAGAAACGCTGATTGGCGGGCGCCCCGGCGGTGAGCTCGGGGTCCAGGACGATCTGATCGAAGGGGGTAAAATCGGAGTTCATGCCCAGCTTCTTGGTAGGACCCGTGAGGACCGTGGTCCGCGACACCTCCGCCCCGGTCCCGCTAAGAGTAGGTATCCCGACCTTATAGACACCCGGCTGCTTCACGAGGTCCCAGCCCTGGTAGTCGGCAGAGGAGCCGGGGTTGGTCACCATCAGCGAAACAGCCTTGGCCAGATCCATGGCGGACCCGCCGCCGATGCCTACGATCCCGCTGACAGTTCCGAATTCCTGCTTCAGCCCGGCGGCCAGCTTGTCGACGTATACCGTCTTCGGCTCATAGCTGACGTCGACAAAAATGAGCTTGTCCTTTCCACGTAAGGGAATGCGTTTGGCGAGGGGCTTGTTCTCGAAATAATGGTCTAGTAGGAAAATAATGGGCGGATCCCCCTTGCGTTGGGGAGCCAGGATCTCATCGAGCTGGTTAAAGCTTCCTCGGCCATACACCACATATCCTACCATCTTAAAGTTGCGAAACTTCATGTCATATCAGATTGAGGCGCAAAAATACGGGAATGTTTCGTGTCAGCCAGCTACCAGGGCAGCGGCTCCAAACACGCCGGCACTGTCGCCGAGACTCGGCTTCAGCAAGGGTACTTCCACTCCGTTATTGAAGATGAATTGCCCCAGGGCCTCCAGCCCCTGGCTGTACAAAGCGTCTATATTCCCTACGCCCCCGCCGACGACGATGACATCCGGATCCAGCAGGTTGGTGATGACGGAGACCCCTTTTCCAAAGAAATGGCAGAGGCGCGCGATGGTCTTTATTGCGGCCGGATCGCTGCCGTCCTTGTAATGGGCAACGATCTCTTTCAGCTTCAGGGCCTGGCCGGTGAGGTTCTTATAATAACGCTCCGTGGCAGGCCCGGAGATCACCGTTTCCACGCAGCCCGTCTTACCGCAGTAGCAGGGGCCGCCGGATTCGTCGAGGAAATTATGCCCCCATTCCCCGCCGATGCCATGGCGGCCATTCCAGATCTTCCCGTCCATCACGATGCCACCGCCAACGCCCGTTCCCATGATAATGCCGAAGACCAGCCGGGCTTTGGGCGCCGACTTGCTCACGATGCCCCAATGCGTCTCTGCCAGGGCAAAACAATTGGCGTCATTAGCTAATTCGATCTTCAGCTTCAGCGTCTCCTCCAGGTCCTTTTGCAGCGGTTTGCCGTTCAGCACCACGGTATTGCAGTTTTTCATGACCCGAAGGGTAGGGTCCAGAACGCCCGGAGTGCCGATGCCGATAGACGAAGGCTTGAGGCCCGACTGCCCCGCCATTTCGGCTACCAGCTTTGCTATCTGGCCTATCACGTGCTCATACCCTTTACTGGCTTCTGTATCCACGCGTGTCCGGACGATAGGAGTGGGGTTGGCGATAGATTCCAGGATTACGCCTTCGATCTTGGTGCCGCCAAGGTCAATTCCCCATATTGGTTGCTTCATTGTTAGAGATGGTTCTTTACCGGAAATAGGTCCGGCGGCTCAATTTAAGGATTCCACTTTTTAGCAATTTGCAAAATTTTTGAGGCATGCGGCGGGTGGCTACAGCAAACGAGCCGCCCGTTCCAGGTCCTCAGGGGTGTCGATCTCCACACCCATATACTGAGTGACGACCATGCGCATGGGTATCCCATTCTCCAGGTAGCGTAGGCACTCGACCTTCTCCACGGCCTCCAGCGGGCTCACCGGCCAGCCCGTGAACTGCAACAAGGCCTGCTTGCGGAAAGCGTATACTCCTATATGTTCATAATAGGTGACAGCCGCCGAAGCGTCGCGCGGATAGGGGATGACGCTGCGGCTGAAGAAAAGGGCGTTGTTATTCTTATCCAGCGCGACTTTTACATAGTTGGGATCGTCGATGAACCGCTGTTCCTTCAGGACCTGCACCAGGGAGGCCACCTGCACCTCCTTTCCTTCCGTGCCTTTAAAGACCCTGAGCAATTGCTCCAGCGGCGCTGCCCGGACAAAGGGTTCGTCACCCTGGACGTTGACGATGATCTCCACATCCAGATCGGCTGCCGCCTCCGCGATCCGGTCACTTCCGCTCTCATGTGCCCGGATGCTCATCTTCGCCTTACCGCCATGCTCCGTTATCTCCCGGTAGATGATCTCGCTGTCAGTGACCACCATCACCTCGTCGAATAATCCAGTGGCCTTGGTATTGTCATAAGTATGCCGGATCACGGTCTTGTCTCCAAGCAGCTGCATCAGCTTGGCGGGAAAGCGGGTCGCGGCATAGCGGGCAGGTATCATGGCAATAGTTTGCATAAGCTCATATTCGCACCGGGAATGGGTTAACCAAAAATAACCCATTCCCGGTGCTCGGCTATTGATGGGCCTTCGGCCAATGAGCCTTTGGCTCATTTGTGCCCGAAAATAAGTATATTTAATTTTACTAACGCCTGCCTGCCGTCCATCGATCAAATCTGCAAATTCAACTCTAACCATGCAAACCGGTGAACTGCTAAACAGCTATCTAGTGGACCCCAATACCTGGGACGAAATGTATGCGTCCCTCGCCGTCCGGCCCCAATACCAGGGCGTCGTGGAATTCATGCAGCAAATGAGCATCGAAGAGCTCAACAAAAAGGAGGAGCTTGCCAAACGGCTTTTCATGAGCCAGGGAATCACCTTTACCGTCTACAGCAGCGGGGAAGGGATCGAGAAGATCTTCCCTTTCGACATCATCCCGCGGATCATCACCGCGGCGGAATGGAGCTATATCGAAAGCGGTATCCGGCAGCGGCTGAAGGCCCTCAACCTCTTCCTGAAAGACGTTTACCACAACCAGTTCATCCTCAAGGACGGCGTCGTTCCAGTAGACATGAT
>JAMFRX010000578.1 GCA_026224995.1 Puia dinghuensis | reverse complement strand
TGGTCATCTTCGCCCCGGACGAATCGGCCCTGCTCCGTAGTATCTCCAGCGTATCGATCATATGCAGCACGCTTTGGATCGACCCATAGATCTGGGTACCGAACTGGTATTGCTGACGGATATCCTCATCCGAACCAGCGGTATGAGGATCACGGAGCACCTGCAAGGGCTGCCGGTATTCCTTGCTCCCGACCTTGAGCACTACGGTATAGGCGCCGGGCAGCACTTTCGTCGCCGGCAGCCCGGGGCCGATATCCAGGTCATAGATCACCATGGCCCTTTCCCCCGTGGAGTCCAGCTTTACCCAGTCGGCGTCTTCGGGGCGGGTACGCAATGGCGGCAGCACATAGGGCTGCAAGCCCAGATCCCACCATACGCGGTTGATGCCGCGGCGGTTCGAGCCCGCTATCTGCTGCATGGTCTTTCCTTCCCCATCTTCGATGAGGACTTTCACCGTGTCCCTGACGCTGTCCCTGAGGTAGTAATTGATATCCGCGCCATAGGGCGGATTCTGGCCGGACGAGGCGGACCGTTCGCCATGAATGCTGAGCTTCGGCCGGAAGCGATAGGCTTTGCGTAGGGTGAACAGCCATGCTTCCGATTGTTGCACCTCCGCGCTGAATTCCCTGATAGGAGTGATATCGTCGAGGATATAAAAGCCGCGGCCGTAGGTGCCCAATACGAGATCTTTGAAGTCCCGCTGCACCACGAGGCCATAGATGGGCACCGGCGGCAGGTTGTTGCGTAAGTGGACCCAGTGGATGCCGTCGTCGGGAGAAAAGTAAAGCCCGTTGTCGGTGCCGGCCCAGAGCAGGCCCTTCTTCCCCGGGTCTTCGATGATCTGGTGAACAAAGGAAGAATTGCTTTTGGGAAAGCTTCGGCTTATGAGCGTCCAGCTCTTGCCATAGTCGGAGGTCTTATAAATATAAGGATCGAAGTCACCGATAAACTGTGCGTCCACGGAGATATACGCCGTTCCTGCGTCGAAGGGACTTGGGTCGATGGCCCGGATGGTGGACCACCGCGGCAGGCCGGGGATATTAGCCGTGACATCCTCCCAATGTTTGCCCTCATCCCTGGTCACATGCACCAGCCCGTCGCTGCTGCCTGTCCAGAGCAGGCCCGCCGTAACGGGCGATTCGGCAATGACGTAAAGCGTGCAGCCATCGAAGGTGAAGAGGTTATCGGTGCTTACGCCGCCGGAGCTTTGCTGATGGGACTTGTCGTTGGTCGTGAGGTCGGGGCTGATGACCGTCCAGCTCTGGCCCTCATTGGTGGTGACATGCACATACTGGCTTCCGATATAGACTTTGTTGTGGTCGTGATGCGAGATGGTCATCGGGTAGTTCCAATGCCAGCGATAGCGCATCTCCGCCGGGGGATAGCCATAGCCCGCTTCGGGCCAGGCCCGCACGTCCCGGACATGCCCGGTACGCAGGTCGGTTCGGTCGAGGCCGCCGTCATAGCAGCCCGACCAGATGATATTGTTGTCCACGGGATCAGGCTGGGCAAAGCCGCTCTCACAGCCGCCCACCGTCGTCCACAAGGCCGTGGGGATGCCGCCCTGCAGGCTATTGCTGGGCCCACGGTAGGAGCTGCCATCCTGCTTGTTGCCATAGACGAAATAAGGGATTTGGTTGTCTACCGCCGCATGGTACATCTGGGCGATAGGGAGGTTCACATTCTGCCAGCTCTTGCCGCCGGTGAAGGTCATGTTCATACAGCCATCATGGGCCACCATCGCACGGGAAGGGTCCTTTGGATCGAACCACATGTCGTGCGTATCCCCGCCGGGACGATAGTCGCCATTTTCGCCATTGCCGTTGAACGACTTTCCGCCGTTCTTAGACTCCATGACAGTAACGCAGATCGTGAACACATTGTCAGGGTTTCCCGTCGAGACCCTAACGCGGGTATAATAGCTGGCCCGCTGCGCCATGCTGTGGCTGGTGAACACCTTCTTCCAGGATGCACCGCCATCTTCCGAGCGGTAGAGCGCAGGGTCCTTGTCCTCTATAAGCGCGTATACAATATTGGGCTGACTGTAAGCTACGTCGACAGAAGTCTAGCCTACAGGATGCGCCGGCCCTCCGGGCAGGCCATTGGACAAACGGTTCCAGGTCCTACCGCCGTCGGTGGTCTTGAAGATGCCGCTGCCCGGACCGCCGCTGTTGAGCTGCCAGGTGTTGAAGGTGATCTGCCACATGGCGGCATACAACGTCCCCGGATGTTGGGGGTCGATGGTTAGATCGGAGCAGCCGGTAAGCGTATCGACAAATAGCACCCGCTCCCAGCTCTTTCCACCATCGGTAGTCTTGTAAACGCCCCGCTCCTGCTGCGGCTTATGCGTGTTGCCCAAAGCGGCGACATACACGGTATTGGTATCGGTGGGATCGACGATCACCCGGCTGATACGGCCCGTTGCCTGCAAGCCCATATTGGTCCAGCTCCTTCCGGCATTGGTGGACTTGTAAACGCCGTTGCCCATGGCCTCCGCAGGCCGGATAAGAAAGGTCTCGCCCGTACCGGCCCATACCTGCCGGGGATTGGAAGGCGCGACGGCGAGAGCGCCCACCGAAGAGTTATCCGTACTGTCGAAGATGGGCCGCCAGCTGATGCCCGCGTCTTCTGTTTTGAAAATACCGCCCGAAGCGGCGCCTACATAGGAGACATTCCTGTCGCCCGGCACGCCCGCCACGGCTATGGCGCGATTCCCATCAGGACCGATGAACCGGAAACGCAGCTGCCGGAAGAGGCTGCTGTCCACTTGCTGTGCAGAAGCCCGCCATCCGGCCAAACCTATCAACAACCATAGAACCCTTTTGCCCATAGCATAATATTTTTTGAAATTTACCTTAGGATCATCAACAAAATAGCTGCCCGTTCAAATCCGCCTGGCATTGGTTAAAATCAGGTAATTGGCCGCCGGTGCCGGAGGTGCCAGCGCCAGCGGATGACCATAGCGGCAACCAATACCAGCCCGCAGAGCTCGGACACGAGCTTTTCCCCATCGAGCCAGTCAATGGGCCTGTCCTTCAGCTCCGGGTCCATTACGATACCATGGATAACGAAGAGCAGCGCCGTGCAATAGGAGATCAGGTGGATATTCTTCCAGGTACGGAAACCCAGCCTTGCCTTCACCGCTTTTTGCGTCGTGACGACCACCAGGATCACGGCATACAGCGCAAGGGCGCCGAGCACCGTCCAGATAGCCTGGTGCGGAGCATATAAAGGAAAGAGGATATCCGGCAAATGATACTTCTGCGCTGCATCGGGCAAAAGGAGGAGCGGATGCGTCAGCGCCAGCACGAGCGCCACATAGGCGGTCCAGTTGTGCAGGTCATCGACGCTAACTTTTTTGAAGGCTGCCGGCAACCGCTTCCAAAGCGGTGAACGACGGTAGGCCGTGCTCAATAGGATACCCAGCAGCAGATTGAAGGTCAGCACCGCCGTAGCGATCAGCCCTAAGGTCGATGATAGATCCAGCCAGTTGTCTTCCATAGTTCGCTATTGTTGGTTAGCGGATGAGGATCGGTTCTCTTTAACCCCGATGACCGGGACTCTTTGTTCATAGATCAGCTTGTTGATAGCAGGCAAGCCTGTCTGCACGATCTCCCGGAGCCTTAGCAGCTGTGCGTCGGCCTGCGCGGACAACGATGCGAAGACTTCCCGGACCTGCTTGCTGGGCGGCGCATTGCCGCCGGCGGCGATACCGTAGACGCCGGATAGCTTGTCATTGATCCGGATGGGAAAATTGAGCATGTCCTGCGCGCTCTTACTCTTGGTCTGGTACAACGCCTCCTCTATACCTGTGAGCTGCCGGATAAGGCTATCCGATGATTTCCTGATCGGCCCGGCCGTACTATCCAGCCTCCCGTTGAGATCCTTAAGCTGAGTGCGTAAGTCGCGAATGCGCAGGATGGCCTTCTGCACCTCATCATATTTGTTGCGCACCTGCAGCAGGAAGTCCACTTGTGCGTCGTATTCCGCTTCCGTGAGGGCATAGTTGGGGTCGGCCTTAATGGTAAAAGGGACTTCTGCCGAATCCTTTTCATACCGGATACGCGCCGTATAGTTTCCTGGCGCCGCCTTGGGGCTGCCGGCGCCGCCTGTCCAGAGCAGCATGCCGGTTATCTTTTCAGCCGGCGGATAAAGCATATCCCAGGTGAAGCTGTTCATTCCCATATGGCTTTCCAGCCGGGTATCGGGATCCTCCGCGTGTATTTCCAAAAGGGCGCGGACATCGGGTCTGCGATCGCGCAGATGTCGGCTACGGCTCAGACCTCCCTGCGGCTGATGCCCCCGGGTATGACGCCGCCCACGATCCTGCAGTTCAATGCGTCGA
>JAMFRX010000070.1 GCA_026224995.1 Puia dinghuensis | reverse complement strand
GTCGTCATCTTCGACGAGCTCTTCCGCGGAACGAATGTAAAAGATGCCAGCGATGCCTCGCTGCAAGTGATAGATGCCTTCTCGGGCATCGAAGGCAGCCTCTTCCTGATCTCTACGCATATTGTAGAGATCGCTGCGGAGCTACAGGCGAATCCTCATATCTTCTTTACTGCTTTTTCCTCTACGATGGAAGGGGGCGTTCCGTGGTACAGCTATAAGCTGAAGAGCGGCGTCTCCGACGAGCGGGCGGGGATGGCGATCCTGCGGAACGAGGGGATACTCGATCTGCTGGAGGAGCTGCGCTGTCCATCCAGGTGACCGGTCTTCTGCTGTCGCCCGTCGCCACTACGTAGCCGACAGCCTCCCAATATTATGCCGGTAGAGCTTGCCGATAGGGATCTCCTGGCCGGCGATCTCCACGTCGTTGTGGGTAAAGGCGGAGACCTTGCCGATGGCGACTATATAAGAGCGATGGATGCGCAGGAAGCGATCTTCCGGCAGGAGCTCTTCCACCGAGCCGATGGATCTTTTTACCAGCAGCGGTTTCTGCGCACTGCGGACGATGCGGATATAGTCTTTCACGCTTTCTATGTAGAGGATATCTTCCAGCTCCACTTTCGTCATTTTCCTGTCTACTCTGAAATAGAGGAAGGGGTTGTCATTCGCGGCCGGGAGGGCGGGTTCGGCGACGGGTGAGCTATCGCCTGACGTGAGCTTGTTGACGGCCCGGACAAAGCGTTCAAAGGAAAAAGGTTTCAGCAGGTAATCTACGGCGTCCAGGTCGAAGCCTTCCAGGGCATAGTCCTTATGGGCGGTCGTAAAGATCACTTTCGGTGGATTGCGCAGGGTGCGGATGAACTCGGTGCCCAGCAGGCGCGGCATTTTGATGTCCAGGAAAATGACGTCTACGGGGTGCTGCTTCAGGAGCTGCATGGCTTCGAGGGCGTTGAAGCAAGTGCCTACCAGCTCCAGGTTATCCATGTTCTCCAGGTAGGTAGTGAGCACCTTGAGCGCCGGGGGTTCATCGTCAATTAACAGACACCTGAGCTTCATAGTTGTGGGGTATTAAGGTGATCTGTCCCTTTTGCGGGAGATCGATGGTCAGAATGACGGTGAAGGTATCCTCGTCGGGAATGAGCTTCAGGGTATGGTGGTCGGGGTAGAGAAGGTCCAGGCGGCGACGGACATTGGCCAGGCCGAGGCCGGAGGAGCGAGGGGATAGGGCAGCTGTCCGGGGCCCGGCAGCCTCCGGCGGGTGGGCGGCCTCCTGCGGGTCGCGGCTGTTGATGATCTTAAAAGAAAGCGTTTGACCTTCTACGTGCAGGTGGAGGCTGATCCAGCTCTTGTCCAGCTGTTCGCCGATGCCGTGCTTTATGCTGTTCTCCACAAAGGGCAGGAAGAGCAGGGGCGCTATGGACCGGTCCGCCAGGTCGCCGGTGAAGCGGAGGCTGACCTCCAGCCGGTCGCCGAAACGCATTTGTTCCAGCTGAATATAGTGCCGGATGCTCTCGATCTCCTTGCTAAGCGGGACGAGCGGAGCTTCGCATTCGTATAAGATATAGCGAAGCAGGGAGGAGAGCTGGAGGACGGCGTCCGGGGCTTCTTTGGACCGTTCCAGGGTGAGGGCGTACAGGCTGTTGAGGGTATTGAAGAGAAAATGCGGATGCAGCTGCGAGCGCAGCAGCTGGAGCTCCACGGTGAGCTTTTCCTTTTCCAGCCGGTGCTGGGTCTCCTTTTCGATGTACCAGTATTTGACCAGGCGGATGGTGACGGCGATCCAGCCGACGCTGAAAAGGGAGTAGATAACCCGGGGGAACATGCCGGGCATCCAGAGCCGTGTGCTATGGGAATAATGGATAATATAGACGTCGGCGAAGCGCATATAGAAAAGGGCTATGGCCAGGATGACCAGCAAGCCGATGAAGGCGGAGACCAGCTTCCCCTTGAGGACGTATTTTGGGAAGAGGAAATAGTTCAGTGAATAGGCGAAGAACATATGACCCGGCAGGAACTCAATGGAAATGATCAGGGTCTTGAGCACGGGCTGGCCGAGGCGGAAGACGAAGTTAAAAAAGGCGAGCACAGCCGCCCAGAACAGCAGGTGCATGAGCACGCGCTGGCGGGATAGTTGGCGAAGAAAGCTGATATACATGAGTTCCGGCATGCCCAGGATTTAATCAAAGGCAAGTTATTAAAAAGAGTCGTGCTGCGGGGCCGGATGTTGCTCACCGTCGACGGAAATGCGGTTTTCGTCGATCAAATGCTTTGGTTGGCTGTCCGTGGGCGTCTGTGAGCGTCGTGGGCCGGTTGAGCTATAAAGCCGGCGGAACGTGTTGGCGGCCATTAATTTTAGGTTATGAAATGCAAGCAACTCATTCCCCTCGTCGTCGTGCTCCTGGTATCGACGGCTTTCTCCGGGCCCTTGATGGCTCAGGAACCTGCCGCTAAGCTTTCCCCGGCAGGTGGGGTAGTCGAAAATGGATTTTGGGAAATCGTGAGCAATATAGCCCGGCCGCTGGAGGCCACGGTGCAATTCTATGACGGGCAACGGCATCTGATCCATGAGGAGCGGGTGGTAGGCGTGAAGCTCGATCCGGCTAAGCGAAAGATCCGGCGGCGTTTGGATAGGGAGCTGCAGGCGGCTTTGACGATCCTGTATGTTAAAAAATAGCCCGACGCCTTCGTCGTCGGATAACGATCTCTCTCGTATAGAGAGGTTTTTGCAGGCCGGTTGTTTCTACAACCGGCCATTGTATTTTGAGTAAAATCCCGTAATTTTTACTATGCTAAAAAACTTCCTGCGGATCGCCATCCGGCAATGGCGCAAGCGTAAGGGTTACTCCTTATTGAATATCGGCGGACTTACGGCAGGCATCACCTGCTGTCTGCTCATCTTCGAATATGTGGCGTATGAACGCAGCTACGATAATTTCCAGGAAAAAGGGGATCGCATCGTGCGCATCCAGGATGAAGAATGGCAGTATGGGCGGATGGTCGTGCCCTGTGCAGCGGCCATGCCGGCGCTGGCGCCGGCTTTGAAACGGGAGTTCCCGGAAGTCGAGGATGCCTGCCGGCTGGTACAGCTCAGCTTATTACTGGCCAATGATCCCCGGAATGTGCAATTCCTGGAGCCAAAGGTCTATGGCGCCGATGCGGCCGCGGTGGACCTCTTTGATCTCCACCTGGTAGAAGGGGATGCGAAGACGGCATTATCGGGCCCTGGGAAGATCATCCTCTCTGAGACGGAGGCCAGGAAATATTTTGGCCGGGAGACGGCTTTTGGCAAGGTGCTGACCATACATGGCAGCGGTCATACCCGGCCGCTGGAAGTCACGGGCATCTTCCGGGACTACCCTGCGAACTCGCATTTAAAGCCTGAGCTGCTGGTCTCTTATTCCACCTATAGCCAGATGAATGGCAATTATGGGCAAGCCAACGATCAGACGGAGACCAGCTGGGGCTGGACAGATTTTTATACCTACGTGCTCCTGCGGAAAGGAGTGAGTCGGCAGCAGCTGGCCGCCAGGCTTCCGGCGCTCATTGACAAATACTATAACAACGTCCCGGAGAACAAAGCCATCAGCGATCGGTATAACCTGAGCGTGATGCCCTTGAAGGATATCCATCTGTATTCCCATTATACCGAGGAGGCCGAGCCGAATGGGGACAGCCAGTCGGTCTTCTTTTTGTTCCTGATCGCCTTCTTCATCCTCGGCATTGCCTGGGTGAACTACATCAACCTGGCGACGGCACGATCGCTGGAGCGGGCCAGGGAAGTAGGCGTACGAAAGGTGCTGGGCGCTTTGCGGCAGGAGCTGATCGGCCAGTTCATGCTGGAAAGCCTCCTTTTCAACTTATTGGCGTTGACGATCGCCTTCGTGGCCGTGTTGGCGATCAATCCATTTTTTTCACGGCTGACGGACCGGCCGTTGTCGGGTCTTTTCGCGCTGCCAGCGGCCTACTGGGGCTATTTTGCGGGCTTGTTTGCTTTCGGTACTTTCCTTTCGGGGCTTTACCCGGCGCTTGTGCTATCCCGTTACCAGCCGGTAACGGTACTGAAGGGGGCTTTTAAAAATGCCGCGGGCGGTCAATGGCTGCGAAAGGGACTGATCGTAGGACAGTTTGCTGCCTCCATCATCCTGATAGCTGGTACGCTCATCGTCTACCGGCAGATGCATTACATGCGTAGCCAGCCCCTGGGCGCTTCGATCGACCAGACCATCGTGCTCAAAGGCGCCAATGGCGGGTTAGCGGATTCGG
>JAMFRX010000577.1 GCA_026224995.1 Puia dinghuensis | reverse complement strand
TGTGCTGATCAACTGCGGCTGGCTCCTCGGCATCTACCTGCTGAACCTCGGCGCGGTCTACCTGCGCACCATCCTCATGGGCGGATTCGGTCAGCACCTGCTCTTCACCCTACGCAATGCCATTTTCAACAAGCTCCAGGAGCTGCCCGTCGCCTTCTTTGCACAAAATAAGGCCGGCGACCTCATCTCCCGCGTCAACAACGATACCGACAAGCTCAACCAGTTCTTTAGCCAGAGCCTGATGCAGTTCGTCTCCAGCATCTTCATCATCGCCGGCGCCGGCATCTTCCTGGTCAGATTGAACTGGCAGCTGGGGCTCGCTACCCTTTCTCCCGCCGCGCTCATGTGGGTCTTCACCAAATTCGTATCGCCCTGGGTCAAACGGAAGAACGCCATCTACCTGAAAAGCATCGGCTCGATGAGCGCCGAGATCCAGGAGTCCCTTGGTAATTTCAAGGTCGTGCTCGCCTTTAACCGCCGCGATTATTTCCGCCAGCGCTTCGACCAGGCGAACCGGCACAACTATTCCACCGCTATTGTCGCCACGCTGGCCAATAATACCTATACGCCCGTGTATGGCTTCCTGGCTTCCATGGGCCAGCTCATCGTGCTGCTATACGGCATCTACCTGATCACGGTCGGTCATTTCACCCCCGGCCTGCTCATCAGCTACTTCATCTACGTGAACAGCTTCTATGATCCCTTGCGGCAGATGGCGGCTCTCTGGGCCGGCTTCCAGACGGCCATCGCCGGCTGGGACCGCATCTCCCGTATCCTGAACATGGAAAACGACCTCACGACCATCCCTGCCGCTGACCCCGCGACTAACGGAAATGGGCACACCCATTCCGCCGCCCTCCTGGAGTTCCGGGATGTCTCTTTCCGCTATCCCGATGGCAAGGACGTCCTCCGGCATAACAGCTTCCGCATGGAGAAGGGCAAGACCTATGCCCTCGTTGGGCCTACCGGCGGCGGGAAGACGACGACGGCCTCGCTGATCGCCCGGCTTTATGACCCCAGCGCCGGAACGGTGCTGCTCGATGGCCGGGATATCCGCACCTTTACGCCGGAAGAGCGCGCGGGAAAAATAGGCTTCATCCTGCAGGAACCCATCCTCTTTTCCGGGACCGTACGCGAAAATATCCTCTATGGGAATGCCCGGTACAAGGACTATTCCAACGAACAGCTCGCGGCCGCCCTGCACGACTCGGGCCTGGAGACCCTGCTCACCCGTTTCGATGAGGGGCTCGATTCCGTGATCGTCTCTACCGGCGACGGCATCAGCCTCGGCCAGAAACAGCTGATCGCCTTTATCCGCGCCGTTCTGCGCAATCCCGAGCTGCTGATCCTCGACGAGGCGACGGCCAACATCGACACCGTGACCGAGAAGCTGCTGGAAGAGATCCTGCGACGCCTGCCCGATACCACGACCCGCGTGATCATCGCCCACCGGCTGAATACCATCGCCAATGCCGACGAGATCTTCTTCGTCAATGGCGGCGAGATCATTCGCGCGGGCAGCCTGGACCAGGCCGTGAACATGCTGCTGGAAGGGAAGCGGGTGAGCTAACGGCCGCCCTACAGTATCCCGCCAGAATCGGGGGATACTTTGCCGCCAAAACAACGCCATGAAATATTTCCTGCCGGCCATAGCGCTTTCCCTGTCCTCCTTAGCCGTCACCGCACAGGGCGGCAGCGGTTACACCCTGACCAATAACTTCAAAATAGGAAGCCCCGGCGGCTGGGACTATATCGCCGTAGGACCCGA
>JAMFRX010000576.1 GCA_026224995.1 Puia dinghuensis | reverse complement strand
GCTGCTGGCGTTGCTCTATCACACCGGGATGCGGCTAAGCGAGCTGATCCACCTGAAGGAAGGGCAGGTAGATAGCGGGAACAGGACGGTGAAGGTGCTGGGCAAGGGCAACAAGGAGCGGGTGATACCGGTGAGTGCGGGTTTGCTTGAGGCGGTGAAGGAATATAAGGATAAGAAGCGGGCGCTGCTGGAGGCGCCGGATACGGAATACCTGCTGGTGGGAAGGAAGGGTAAGAAGCTCTATCCCAAATATGTATACCGGGCGGTGCGGGACTATCTGGCGCAGGTGACGACCATAGAGAAGAAGAGCCCGCATGTGCTGCGGCATACGTTTGCGACACACCTGATGAATGCGGGCGCCGAGCTCAATAGCGTGAAGGAGCTGCTGGGGCATGCCAGTCTGGCGGCGACGCAGGTGTATACGCATAATACTATCGAAAAATTGAAGGATATCTATAAGCGAGCGCATCCTAAGGCGTAATAGAATTAACTTTTTCGACAGCAGAAAGTCTGCGGTTTATTAGGAAATTCCCTGTTGGAATGTTAACTTCATGTTACCACTTTTCGCTTATCCTCGGCACTTTTTCTAGCAGGAAAGTTCTTTAATTTATTGTTCACTGATTAAAATTTGGGATGTATGAACGTAAACATTCAAACCGTGCACTTCGCTGCAGACGGGAAATTAGTAGAGTATGTAAACAAAAAAATGACTAAACTAAACACGTTTCATGACAGAATCATCAAAGTAGATGTCTTTTTAAAACTGGACAATGTGGTTCACACCATCAAGGACAAGATCGCGGAGATCAGGGTCCATGTCCCCAAGCATCACTTTTTCGTAAAATGTTCCTCCAAATCTTTCGAAGAGTCTTTTGACAGCGCGTTCGAGTCGCTGGTAAATCAGGTAAAAAAGCAAAAAGATAAACAAGTAGCTTAATCAAATTCTTAAAAAAAACTTAGGGCGGTCCGATCGGACCGCCCTTTTTCATTTTATTCCGTTCGGAGGCTCTTGACCGGGTTTGCTCCCGCGGCCCTGAGCGCCTGTACGCCGACCGTCGCCAGGGTGATGACAGCCGACAGCAGCCCTGCCAGTCCGAAGACCCACCATGGGATGTTGGTCCGGTAAGCAAACTTTTCCAGCCATTGGTGTGTGGCCCACCAGCCGATGGGGGCGGCGGTGACGAAGGCGATCCCCACCAGGGCGAGGAATTCCCTGGACAAGAGCTGGAAGAGCGATGCCACGCTTGCTCCCAGCACCTTGCGGATGCCGATCTCTTTCCGCCGTTGTTCTGCAGTATACAGCGACAGGCCAAGCAGTCCGAGGCAGGAAATAAAAATGGCGAGGACGGCGAAGATGGCGGAAAGCCGCCCGATCATCTGCTCGCTCTGGTACAGCCGTCCATATTGCTCATCGGAAAATTTATAGGTAAAGGGGAATTCGGGGTTCAGGGTCTTGCAAAGGTGTTCCAGGCCGGCCAGGGCTTCTTTCGTCTTCCCGGAATCTGTCCGTACCAGGAGCTCGAACAGGTTGTTGTGGCCGACACCCAGCCGGATGACCAGGGGGCGAATGGCGTTATGCAGCGACTGAAAGTGGAAGTCGCCGACGATGCCGATGATCTTGCCGCGTTTGCCCGCGAACGTGAAGGGCTTGCCGATAGGGTCCTTGTACCCGGTTTGCCGCAGGGCCGACTCGTTGAGGACATAGCCAAGGGAGTCTGTGGGATAATCTCTGGAGAAATCCCGTCCTTTCACCAGTCGCAGCTTCATGGTTTGGGCAAGATCATAGCCTACGGCGAGCTGGGTGAACATCGGCTTGGAACCGGGGTCTTTCCCTTCCCAGCCGATGCCGGCATCGAGGTTGTCGATCTCGGTAGGTTCCTGTGATATAGCGCTTACGCGGGCGACGCCGGGAATTTGCCCGGCTTCCGACAGCAACAGGGGCACTTTGCCGAGGAGGTCGCCTTCTATGGGGATATACAGCAGGCTTTCTTTTTCATATCCCAAGTTGGCGGTCTGTACATAGTTCACCTGCCGGGAGATCAGGATCGTGGAGATGATCAGGACGATCGACAGGATGAACTGGAAGACGATCAGTGATTTGCGGAACCATAGGGCGCGGACTCCCGAGACCAGCGATCCCTTTAATACCAGGATGGGACGGAAGGCTGAAAGGAAAAGCGCGGGGTAGCTGCCGGAGAACAGACCGGTCAGCAGAGTCAATGCTGCCAGCAAAAGCCAGAAGGTCCAGCGGTTATAGGGCAGCAGGAGCTGTTTGCCTGTGAGGCTATTGAAGGCGGGCAGGACGAGGATGACCAGCACGAGTGCCAGCGCGGCTGCCAAGGAGGCGATCAGCACCGCCTCGCCGATGAACTGCCGGATCAGGCTGCCCCGCAGGGCGCCGATGACTTTCCGGATACCGATCTCTTTGGCGCGCTTTACCGATCGGGCGGTAGTGAGGTTCATGAAGTTTATACAGGCGATCAGCAGGATGAAGAAGGCCACGAGGCTGAAAAGCCGGACGTACTCGATACGGCCGCCACCGGGCCGGCCATCGACGAAATGTGAATGCAGGTATTGGTCGCCGAAAGGCTGGATCTTCAGCTCCTGATAATGTCGTGCATTCTGGTCGGTAAAGTAGGTGTCCATGAAATGGGCAAGCTTCTTTTCCACTGTCGCGCGGTCTGCGTCCCGGCGCAGCATCACCAGTGCATGGGGGCCCACATTATCCCAGGAGGTTGTCCAGGGTTTTTCCGTTTTAAAGGCCTCCCAGTTGAGCAGGAAACGGAATTTTTCGGCGCAGTGCGGGCCAGGGTCTTCGAAGACGGCCTTGACGGTGAGGTCCTTCCTGTTCTCGTAGCGGAGGGTCTTGCCGATGGCAGCCGAGGGGCTGCCGAAGAAATCGTCGGCCATGCTGTGGGAGATGGCGATGCTCTCCGGGCTGCTGAGGGCATCTGCTGCGGTGCCTTCCAGCAAGGGATAGCTGAACATCCGGAAGAAGTCGGCGCCGGCGGTGTTGCCGTCCTCTTTGATGATCTTGTTGCCGGCGGAGAAGGTGTGCGTCTCCTGCCAGGCGAAGGCAGTGGACATTTCCACTTCTGGGATCTTCTTTTTGAGCTCATCCGCCAGCGGGCCGCGCGTGCCATAGCCTGCGGTCACTACTCCGTCGTCGAACGCCCATTCGTAAATGGTATACAGCCGCGAGCCATTGCTATGAAAGGCGTCCATGCTGCGTTCATCCTGTACCCAGAGCAGGATCAAAAGACTGCAGGCTATGCCCAGGGCCAGCCCGGCAATGTTGATCATGGAAAAACCTTTATCTTTCAAAAGGTTGCGGACAGCGAGCTTGAGATAGCTTTTGAACATAGCGGGCAGATTTTTGCTTCCTGTTTTTTCAGCCAAGACAATGCCATTCTGATTAATAATTGATAATCAATTGAGTAAAGGAAATTTAATGGATGTGAACTGTACGGATTCAATGCAAAGGCTGTCTGGTTTTATCAATAAAAGGCGGGCTTTACTACTGGTGATGATGGCCATTGCGGTGCCCTATGGGCTGCTTATGCTGCGCTTTTCGCTCCGGAATGATCAGACGCTTTATTTTTTGCCGGTCCGGGTGTATATGCGGGATGCCTTTCTGCATCACGAATTCATGCAGTGGAATCCTTTTCTATCGGGCAGCTATCCGATCCACAGCGATATGCATGGGTCGGTGTGGAATCCAATCTCCATCCTGCTGACCTGGCTTTTCAACTATAACGATACCACTTTTTCCATCGAGCTGTTGCTGTATTACCTGATCGGTGGGGTCGGTTGTTTCTATTTTTCACGGAACTTTTCGCGAAACCTGTACAGCTGTGTGGTCGTTGCGGTGATTTACGGATGCGGTGGTTTTGCCACGTATATCCTGGAATTCATGAGCTGGGTAAGCAGCCTTGCGTTCCTGCCCTGGGCCGTGCATTTCTTTTACCTGCTGCTGACGCGGCGGAGGCTGGTTCCGGCGATTGGGCTGGCTATTTCCTTGTGGCTGCTGCTGGTGTGCGGGTATCCGAGCTTTCTTATCTATGCCGGCTATTGTTTTGTGTTTATCGGCCTGGCCTATGGCTGGCGGCTGTGGGTTCTACAAGGGCGGGGAGAGGTTGGCCGGCTGGCGGGATATGGAATTCTCACCTTGTTGTTTTTTGTGTTGCTGTCGTTGCCTGCCATCCGGAGCTTTTACGAGTACCTGCCGTATTATTCGCGGGGGACACGGACGACGGACGCGCACATCAATTCCGAAGCCTTCGCCTGGAACTATCCGTTGAGCCTCCTTTTTCCTGTGGCGGGAACGCTGGTGAGGGGGAGTGATCTTTATATTGGATTGGCGCCCTTGTTGATCCTGATAGGCGGCAGGTGGAAGAAGCCCGTGCTTAGGTTCCGGGATTGGGTGTTGTTGACAGGATTTGGGTTTACGCTTTTGTTTGCGTTGGGCAGGAGCACGCCGGTGAGGATGTGGAGCGCGCGTGAACTTCCGCTCATGGATGCTTTTGGGTTTTCGCATAGCGTGGGTGTCTTTTTGTTATTCGTGCTGTTTATATGGCTGCTGCCGAAGCTGGATATTCTATTTTCGGGGGAGCGGCGGCTGAGGGATTTGTCCTATGCGGCCCGTGTGGCGGTGGTGGTGCTGTTGGTTTATTTGGTGGCGGGTTATGGCCGGGTTGTTTTCAGGACCAATCTTGTGCGGATCTTCTATTACAGTTCGGCCTTGTGGCAATTAGCGTTGCTGCTGGTGCTTTGTTTCAGCGGCAGGATCTTTCTGACGACGCGCAGGCTATTCTTTTTCATTCTCGTGGACCTCGTGATCTCGGTGGGGATAGTAGCGCCGTTAACGGGCTTTACGTTAACTTCGCCAGGGGTTTATAACCGGAGCGTGGCTGTTTTTTACCATTCGGATGCCGGGGATCTTTTGTTCGATACTGCGGCTAAGATGAAGGTGATACGGGGATACGATATGCGTCGGCAGGTGAATGCGTTCAAGGTCACGGGGCGGTGGGATTTTCCTTCTCATACCCGGAGCGATACGTTTGCGAACTATATTGCTGTAGGCAGGCGGTATGACAGCTTGCTGGCGCGGCCTTTTGTCTTTGCCGGCAATGGCGTGAAGCTGCAGGTGCACAGGGTCAGGCTTGGGTATAATGCGATCGATGTGGATGTGGAAGCGGCGGACTCCTGCCAGATGGTCTTGCAGCAGACCTGGTACAAAAGATGGCGGTCGGCTGAAGGTGTGCCTTCGGCGTATGAGGGCGTATTTCTTTCGGTTCCGCTGAAGGCGGGCGAGAATCGTGTGCATCTTTTCTATTATACAAGAGACCTATGCATAGAAGCTGGGGTTTCGATATTGGTCTTATTGGTCCTCATTGGGGTGGTTATCGGGCGGTACTGGAAACGGGTGAAAGGGCAGGCCGGCTGCCGGGAGGCGCCGTTTTTTGTTTAAGGTTCAAAAAAACGGGTTTAAAATTTTTGAATTTGACAATTTCACCTACCTTTGCCTTCCCAAAAAAAGCAGTAGATCAGTGCGATGTGTGAGGTTTGGTGAGTTACCAGCCAGAGTAGCTCAGTTGGTAGAGCAGCTGATTTGTAATCAGCTGGTCGGGGGTTCGAGTCCCTTCTCTGGCTCTTGAAGTGAAGGAGGGGGCTCCTCCAGAAAATAAAGCCGGGCGAGTAGTCAAGTGGCCAACGACAACAGACTGTAAATCTGTCCTCTTACGAGTTCGGTGGTTCGAATCCATCCTCGCCCACGCGTTTTTTGTGTCTGGTAAGCATGTTTACCGGATTTACGCGGCAAATCAGGTGTTGACTGGTTTGTTGTGTACTTTGTTCTTTTT
>JAMFRX010000069.1 GCA_026224995.1 Puia dinghuensis | reverse complement strand
GGCGACAGGGACCGGGGCCGCTAAGGGAGCCGGCACCGCCGCAGGAACAGCAACGGCGGCAGGGATCGGAGCTGGAGCCGAGGCTGGTATGCCCAGCGGAATACCCGCTCTAAGCCCTGAGGCGACATCCGCGGCCATCGAAGCAACGGCCCGGATCGCCATTACAGTGGGATGGTCGATGAATTTATGGATGACGGCGGCAGAATAGAAAGATTGCGTAGCCTCTTTTCCGGGCAAGGAGCCGGAATAGTTGGCATTACCGTTGATCATAGCAGGTGCGGTCACGATCATGGAAGATAAGGTAACCTTGCACAACAGGTTGGTTAATAGACGCATAAGATTTGGATTTAGTATCTAAGGTTTAAGGGTGCTTTCTGTTTATTCCCGGCCGATCCTGAAATTGCTCCTTTCGACCAGGCTATTGTCCCGGTACAGCTCGTACTCGAAGACGCCCGCATGGCCAAAATTGTATTTCTCAACGATGAGCAAGGGATCCCGGATCTGCCGGATCTCGAAAAGTAAGGTCCTGTCTTCGTTGAAGAACCGGATCTTATAGCGCCCGGGAGCGCCTACCGGAACCGCAATAACGACGTCTCCGTTCTTCTCTGGCCTCACCATACCCGAACGCTTACGCATTAGGGAGGTGTCCCTATTATATAACGCATATTCGGGCGAAATATGAGAGCATACAACGGAGGAAGAATAATAATAGTTATCAACAGGAGTCGCTGCTTTCGCACCAACCGCCAGCAGGAGGATGATAATACCGGAAAACAGGATCCTTCCCGGTTTTAGTAAAGGGTACGGCATCGTTATCAGAATAAAAATGACCAAATAAGACAAGCTACGGGGCCTAATCCGTGCCGGTAGCCCGGTTCTTCCGTATCGCATCCCGCTCGGCAATAGGAGTAGGCTGCGGCTCGTCCAACTTGTTGCCTTTCATGGAGATCACCGGACTCGTGGTATCCCTGACGCGGGCTTCCAGCTCACAAAATTCCCGCTGCGTTTCCAGCAGCTCGGCATGGGCCTGCACCATTTCCCGCTCCAGCTCCAGGATGCGCCGGTGCTTTTTCGACAGCTGACGGCTTCTTCCCCAATAGCCCACTACCATCGATGCAATGATCGACAGCAGGAAAAGATAGATGTTTAGATTGATATCGAATATCGGAAGCATAAAAGCTCATTTGATTAGAAATAGGTTACCTCTAATGGTCTGACTTGCTTAACGTCGATATCGATATAAAAGGGAAAACAGGCGATCTACGCCGGAAGAGTAAAATTTATTCATAGAATACTGATTTTGCTACTATAAAAGTACCGGTCCGCGTTACCGGCATTTGCTCATATTCTGAAAAATACTAACGCGATAAGACAAATAGGATAAAATAAATGACCCCGGGGTCTGGATCAATCCTATTATTTCTGTTAATTTTAGCGTTCAAGGTTAAGGCATGATAAACAAGTTTATCTGGTTTTTGATTGTTATTATCCTTCTATTGTCTGTAACACCTGCCCGGACTCAGCCCAATCCGGTTAACGGTTACGCTGTCCAGCATTTTACCGACGAAAACGGGTTACCCCAAAATAGCATTAACGACCTGTTGTTCGATAAGGACGGCTATTTATGGCTGGCGTCGCAAGTAGGACTGGTACGGTTCGATGGCAGCTCCTTTAAATTGTACTACCCGGACGATAAGCCGGTAATGGAATCGAACATCACCTTCCTGGGAAAAAACGACAAAGGCTCCCTCTATTTTCAGACGAATGATCATCATCTCTATTGCTATGCCGGCGGTAGCAGCAGCACGCTCGGTCATCTGAACACACCTGATTTTCGCCGTCCCCTGCTCCTGAATGCCCGCAAGCAGCTGTTCAATTTCTCTTCTTTTCTAAAGAATGTCCATTCCCTCACGGATAGCCAGCAACGAAAGGCCATCTTCCAGGAGCTGTTCGATCACAATGAGCGGTTCTTTGTGGTAGATGCAGCGCATGTTTATTTGGTTTACCAGGACAGCCTGTATTATTATGATGGCAAGGACCTGCAGACCCTTTCGCCCATGGAGGATCCTGCCTGCCAGTTCCTGACCGCAGGCAGGCATTTTTATGTGCTCTGCCGCGATTCCACGACTGCGGTTTACATGGACGGCAGAAAGATCCGCGGGGCCGCGCGCCTGGAGGGCGCCTCTGAGCAGGCGCATGTTGCCAGGAACCAATACCGGGTATTTTCGTGCGGCACCGTCAACCATTTGCTGGCCGGTAATCTCCTTTACCAGCTGTTTCCACAGGAAGACGGCCGGTTGCGGGCAGAATTCCTCGTCAACCTGGATTTCATTCCGAATATCTCCGCGGTGGAGTACAATGCCGGGCAGGACATCCTCCTGGTCGCCACCAACACCGAAGGCTTCTACTTCCTCCGGAAGAACAGGTTCCAGATCGATGGCTGGCCGGCGAACCTCAGGGAAAGAATGGGTCGTCATCTCTTCGGGCCTATGGTCCTGCATAATAATAAGGAGATCCTCACGGATAAGTTCCTCTTTACTCCGGATGGGGCCTTTTCCCCGGTGAAGGATAGCGGCCCCAACTGGCAGCGATGCCTGTATGTCGACCGGAAGGATCGGGTCTGGTCTGCCATTGGCAGTATACCGAAAAAGCGTCTTTCCAACATGGACCCGGTCTCGACCCTGCCTTCGCTGGACGCCGATATCGTGGACTATGCCGAAGACTCGGCAGGAAAGCTCTATTGCCTTACGGAACACACCTTGTGGCAGATAGATGAGGGCGATAGGTTTCGACGACTATTCCCAGTGACCCGGTTGCCGGAAATGCTGGACAATGAATCCATGGCGTTCGTCGGCCGGCATCAGCTGTGGATAGGCAATACCAACGGGCTTATTGAATACGATCCGGATAGCAACAACAAGGCCCACAGCATCCCCGAGCTGGCGGGCAAGCATGTCAGGGCCATTCATCGCTGCCGGGACGGGTCCGTCCTTATCGGAACTTATGGCCAGGGCTATTTTTATTATACTCAAGGGCATTTCTTCCGGATGCCGCTGGATAAGAACGCCTTTTTGGTAACGGCGCACTGCTTCCTGGAAGATATGAAAGGGAATGTCTGGATACCTTGTAACAAAGGACTCTTCAAGGTGCCGAAAGCAGACATGGACGCCTGGGTCAAAGGTGAGAGCAGCCAGCTTTACTATTATTATTATGGCCGACAGGACGGCCTCCTGACCAATGAGTTCAACGGTGGCTTCAGCTCTTCGGGAGTGATCACGCCGCAAGGGTTCGTGGCCCTGCTGTCCATGAAAGGCATGGTTTGCTTTTATGCCGATTCGCTGGTGACCAATTTTCCACAGGGCGCCATCGACATGACTGAGCTGGACATCGACGGAATGCCCGCTTCCCACACGGATACCATCCGCTTGTCCGCGGGCTATAACAGCCTCCTGGTCAAATGTGCCTGTCCTTATTTAGGCAATCGCAATAACCTCTATCTGCAGTATAACCTGGCGGGGCTGAACGATGAATGGAAGGAGATCTCCGATGACGGCACGCTCAATCTCAGCAGGCTCGCGCCCGGCAGCTATACCCTGAGAGTACGAAGGGTCAACGGGTTCGGGAAGAACAACTACCAGTACCGGGAGTGGAGCATTGTCGTACCGCCTTATTTCTATCGCACCACCTGGTTTCTCAGCATCCTGGGGCTGGCAGTGCTGGTACTGCTGGGATTGCTTGTCCAGCTGCGGCTGAAGCTGATAGAAAAGAAACAAGAGATCCGGGTAAAAGCCGAAAAGCTCAAGAGCACAGTAGTGCGGCTGGAAGAGACCGTTACGAAGCTTCAGCACTCCGAACAGGCGCTCCTGCGCACCAGCAGACAGCGGGAAAAGCTGATCTCCCTGGTCATCCATGACCTGCGGTCGCCCCTGCGGTTCCTGACCATGCTGGCCGGCGACCTGCACGATAACCAGGGTAATTTATCTGCCGTCGAATTAAAGAACAGGACCTATTGGGTAAAAAAGGGTACGCAGGATGTCTACAATTTCTCGGAGGATTTCCTGCTATGGGTCACCAGCCAGAAAGACAGCTTCAAGATCCGCAAGCAGCTCTTTTTCATCCGGCCCCTGCTGCAGGAGATCTATGATTTCTACCTGGAACAGGTGCTGCAAAAGGGCAATCAGATCATATACGAGGCAGACGGGAGCCTACAGCTCTATTCCGATCCCCACCTGCTGATCACTATCATCCGTAATCTGACGGACAATGCCAATAAATATACCGAACAGGGCGTCATCAGGCTCAGCGCCAGACAGGACGGCTCCTGTGTGCTGGTCACTGTCGCCGATAATGGTAAGGGCATGAGCCCGCAGCAGGTGGCAGGCTTCCTGGGCCAGGAAAGCCTGGACAATGTCAAAAGCGGCAGCCAGCTGGGGCATAAGTTCATCTTCGACCTCACCAAACGTCTCGACGGAACCCTGTCCGTGGAAAGCATAGAGAACAAAGGAACGACGGTGAGTCTGCGCATTCCGATAGAGCCCACGCCGCAACCCGAGGCTGACACAATGCCCTTAGACTAGGTTGTCCATCTGCTTTTTATATTTGCCGGGCGTTATCTGGTAGACTTTCTTGAAAGCCAGGATATAATTGCTGATGCTGGAATAGCCGATCTCATACGCTATCTGGCTGATGGATTTAGCGTTGTCCGCGATCATCTCCTTCGACTTTTCGATCCGCTTGTTCCGGATGTACTCCGAAATGGTCATTCCATGTATCGACTTGAACAAAAAATTAAGCCGGTGATAGCTGGTATAGGTCTTCTTCAGGATGGAATCCACCGTAAAGGTATCGGAACAATAATATTCCGAAATATAGGACTCCACCTCCCTGATGAGGGTCAGGTCCTCCTCGTTGTCGATGTCCGGTACCGGGTTGACCCCCAGCAGGCTTCGATGGCGGTTGCCCAGGAAGTATTCCAGCAGGGCCAGCGCATTGTTCTGAACGCTTAGCAGGTTGGGATCTTTTTCCTGAAGGACGCTCATAACATCGGAGAAAAGGGACATCTGTCGACGGCCCAGCCGGCAGGTAATGACATTGGATCCCTCTTCCAGCACCTGCTCGATCTTCCGGAACTGGCCTTTCCCGTCGAAGAAAAGCCCGGCCCAGGGACTGGGAATGAACAGGACGAGCGCGGCAAAATGGATCGGTCCAGCCGACAGGAAGTCCATCGGCCTTCCCGCCATGTTTAATAGTCCGAGCCCGGGGCTTGCAGACTGCTCTACACTTTCGGCCCCTTGTCCCGGCCGGATGCGGAGATCGCCTTTGTAATTAATGAAAGTAAGGGTAAAGCCTTTTTCGTGGAGCTGAGGCAACGGGAGATCGAGCCCTTCTGCCGATTCTTTCAGGTAAGCGATCCGAAGACCTACCGGCAGAGGCAATACCTGCCATTGCAAAGCCTCATTGGGCATTGGCTGGACAGGATGTTGGAATTTCATAGTCATGTATATCGGGTTAGAGTTAAGGGCTGGGTCGGGGACAAGGTCAATGGGGATTCAGATAATGCCACGGAGAAAAGCCATACTCCTTCTTGAAAGCCAAGGTGAAATGGGAAGGATTGGAATAGCCGATCTCGGTCGCTACGACTTTCACCGGGATCTTACTATCCAGCAGCTTTCGGGCATGTTCCAGCTTGTTCTTCTGGTAATATCCGAATAGGGTCTCACCGTAATATTTCTTGAATTTGGTCTTCAGGCTGGTGGGACTCATGGCCGAGATGCGGGATAGCTTCTCGATACCGGGGAATTCGGTCTTGTAATGCAGACACAGATGCTGCTCTACCCTGGAAAGGCTGTGGGTGTCCTGGATACTAAGCACATTGCCGTCCCTGCTCAGCCGGTCCATGACAAAGAATTGCTGAAGGAGATACTCTACCAGTACGGAGACATTGCGGATGGTAAACAGCTCCCGAAAGGGATGCTGAATGATCTCCGTCATAAAGTCATTGAGGAGCAGGCGATATTTAAAGGTAATGGGCCACGTGAGCAGATGATCACCGCCCCGGGATTCCAGGATGCGGGCGATAGCGCCTGCGTCAAAATCCCGGATAAGCTGGTCGAGGGCCGTATGCCGGACGCGGATGATGATCGATCGGATGACCCTCTCCTTCGGATAGGTGACCGTACGCCCCTTGATGGCATTGGCAATGGAGACAGACGAATGCAGCCGCTCCGATGGCAGGGACTGGCTTATGGGCAGGTCGATCTCCCCTTTGCCGGATATCTCGATCTCATCGAAAGTAAGAATATAGGAAGCTGCGTCGGGAGATGGTAAAAAATTGAAAGTCAGGTCTTCGGATAACATCGACAAGTTCACCGCCAACACTTCGATACCAGTGGCGATACCAGCTACTGTGACGAAGCCTTTACCCATTTTTCCGGAAAAATAAAGCACCGAGTCCGATACGATACATGATTTGTCCTCTGCGATCACCTCAAAACATTTCAGAAAGGATTCTGAATTTTCAAGAGATACATAGCTCATTGCGTTAATTTTATTCGCCTGTCATGGCACTTCCCCCCGGCTACTAATCCGCGACAAGGTATTAATTAGGCTCCCTTGAAGGTATAGTAAAAGCATGAAATGATAGTAGTTTTTTTACTATACACGTTTCAGTAAAAACACTTACAGATACGAGAACCATGCCTTTTTGCGTTATTAAATGGAACGACGCAGTTATCGAAAGTTGAGTTTTCTAGAAATATTTATACCCTGATCCCGAACCCATGCTTAAAATCCATACCCAATATGAACAATTCCTCCAAAAAGAGCGGATGCGGATCCGAATTGCGCTCTTTGCTGAAGAATCAACACAGGAAGGTCTATTCGATCTGCCGCTTTTTTGCCCACAACTACCAGGAACACCAGCGCCTTTTTGCCGACATCATCGCAGCCGCTTCCCAAAACATCCAATCCCGCAAGGACAATAGCGAGGATAAGCAAACCCTGCTGCTGCGGGCCTGTATCAATATGGCTGCGCTACATTCGATCAACCT